>DAIRDY010000237.1:0-3812 GCA_036795935.1 Moraxellaceae bacterium
CTGATGCCGGATGCCACGCTGCTGCGCTGCTCGGAGTTCGGTGACGCGATCATCCGCCACATGGACTGAAAATCGCCAAACGCCAATAAAAAAGCCCGCATGCAGCGGGCTTTTTTATTGGCCGATGCGGCTCAGCTGAGCGCGCGGGCGGCCATCTGTCCGTCGCTGCTGTCTTCGCGAGCCTGGGCGCCGGGCGACTTGTCGGCCTCGCCCAGCGGCGCCAGGTTGACGGCATGGAAGCCGTTGCCGGACGCCTGGATGTCGAACTGGACAAACTGGCCGGCTTTCAGGCTCTTGTAGCCTTCCATGCGAATGTAGGAGTAGTGGACAAAGAGATCGTCGCCGCCGGTGTCGGGCCGGATGAAGCCGTATCCCTTGGCGTTGTTGAACCACTTGACGGTTCCGGTAGCCATGATGCGTTCCCTCGTTTTGTGCCGCGGCGCCGTCGGCATTCTTGTTGTGGGCAGTGCGGGGCGCCGGTGTTGTTTTTTTGTTATGTGACAGCAGAAGTGGCCCGAATTTCAACCATCGTCCGGGGGGTGTCAAGGCCGCCGGTCGCGAGGCGGGGCGCGGCTTCCAGGCCTGTGAGGCAGGTCACCGAACGCTGCCCATCTGCCCCGGCGGGGCGTTATCATGCCCGGACGGCGCGGCCCCGCCTTGCATTCCCCGGCCGCCAAACCCATACCATTGTTACAGGGCTGTTATGAGTAAAGCGCCACGGCTTCACCTAGTATCAAACAGTGGCTCGCCAGAAGAGCACGGCCTGCCGGAGGGCGATGTTGCCGTCCAGGAAACCCGTCCCCAGCTGGCACCGCCGCCGATGTACAAGGTGGTCATCCTCAATGACGACTACACCCCGATGGACTTCGTGGTGGAAGTACTGGAAAGCTTCTTCAACATGGATCGCGAGAAGGCTACGCGTGTGATGCTGACCATCCACACGCAAGGCGAGGCAACCTGCGGCATCTATACCCGCGACGTTGCTGAAACCAAGGCAGCCCAGGTCGTGGATTACGCCCAGCAGAACCAGCATCCGCTGCTCTGCCGCGTGACCCAGGCCTGATGCTGTAACCGGGGCGCGGTTTCGCCCCACTGCGGTCAACCGGCCCGCAAGGGCCTGCAAGGGGAAGTGACATGCTCAGCCGTGATCTTGAAGTAACCCTTAACCTGGCGTTCCGCGATGCCCGTGCCAAGCGCCACGAGTTCATGACCGTGGAGCACCTGCTGCTGGCGCTGCTCGACAACGAGTCGGCGGTCAAGGTGCTCAAGGCCTGTGGTGCCGACATTCCCGGCCTGCGCCGCGATCTCGGCCACTTCGTTGACGAGACCACCCCGCTGATTCCCGCCCATGAAACCGAGCGCGAAACCCAGCCCACGCTCGGCTTCCAGCGCGTACTGCAGCGCGCCGTTTTCCATGTCCAGTCGTCCGGCAAGAAGGAAGTGTCCGGCGCCAATGTGCTGGTCGCCATCTTCTCCGAGCAGGAGTCGCAGGCTGTCTACTTCCTGAAGAAGCAGTCCATCGCGCGCATCGACGTGGTGAACTACATGTCGCACGGCATCTCCAAGGTGCATGACGAGAGTGCCGGCAACGAAGCCCCGCAGGAATCCGCCCAGGAAGAAGAGTCGGGCGGCGAGGGCAGCCCGAAGAGCGCGCTCGAGGCCTATGCCAGCAACCTCAACGAAATGGCCCGCCAGGGCCGCATCGACCCCTTGGTCGGTCGCGACGAGGAAATCGAGCGTGCGGTGCAGATCCTCTGCCGTCGCCGCAAGAACAACCCCTTGCTGGTCGGCGAGCCCGGCGTTGGCAAGACGGCAATTGCCGAGGGCCTGGCCTGGCTCATCATCGAAAACAAGGTTCCCGAGGCGATTGCCAACAGCGTGGTCTATTCGCTGGACTTGGGCGCGCTTCTGGCCGGCACCAAGTACCGCGGTGATTTCGAGAAGCGCTTCAAGGCCCTGCTCAACGAGCTGGCCAAGCATGACGGCGCCATCCTTTTCATTGACGAGATCCACACCATCATCGGTGCCGGCGCGGCCAGCGGCGGCGTCATGGATGCCTCCAACCTGATCAAGCCGGTGCTGGCCAACGGTTCGCTGAAGTGCATGGGCTCCACCACCTACCAGGAGTACCGCGGCATCTTCGAAAAGGACCGCGCGCTGGCACGCCGCTTCCAGAAGATCGACGTCAAGGAGCCCACGGTCGACGAGACCTACCAGATCCTCAAGGGGCTCAAGTCGCGCTTCGAGGAGCATCACGGCGTGAAATATGCCGACAAGGCCCTGCAGCTCGCGGCCGAGCTTGCGGACCGTTACATCAACGAACGCTTCCTGCCGGACAAGGCCATCGACGTGATCGACGAGGCAGGCGCCTACCAGCGCCTGCAGGTGCCGTCGAAGCGCAAGAAGACCATTGGCGTCGGCGAGATCGAGGAAATCGTCGCCAAGATCGCGCGCATCCCGCCGAAGTCGGTGTCGGCCAACGACAAGGAGTCGCTGCGCAACCTGGAGCGTGACCTGCGCATGACCGTGTTCGGCCAGGATGAAGCCATCACCGCCTTGTCGGCCGCCATCAAGCTGTCGCGTGCCGGCCTCAAGGCGCCTGAAAAGCCCATCGGCTGCTTCATGTTTGCGGGCCCGACCGGGGTCGGCAAGACCGAAGTCACCCGGCAGCTGGCCAAGACGCTGGGTATCGAGCTGATCCGCTTCGACATGTCCGAGTACATGGAGCGGCACACCGTGTCACGCCTGATCGGCGCACCGCCGGGCTATGTTGGTTACGACCAGGGCGGGCTGCTCACCGAGGCCATCACCAAGCACCCGCATTGCGTGTTGCTGCTGGATGAAATCGAGAAGGCGCATCCGGAGGTCTTCAACCTGCTGCTGCAGGTGATGGACCATGGCACGCTGACCGACAACAACGGCCGCAAGGCGGATTTCCGCAACGTCATCCTGGTGATGACCACCAATGCCGGTGCCGAGATGATCAGCCGCGCCAGCATCGGCTTCACCCAGCAGGACCATGCCACCGACGGCATGGAGGTGATGAAGAAGATGTTCTCGCCGGAATTCCGCAACCGTCTGGATGCCATCATCCAGTTCCACCCGCTGGACCCGGTGGTGATCGCCAGCGTGGTCGACAAGTTCCTGGTGGAACTGCAGGCGCAGCTCGACGACAAGCATGTGGTGCTCGACGTCGATGCCGAGGCGCGCACCTGGCTGGCCGAGCATGGTTACGACAAGCTGATGGGCGCGCGTCCCATGGCCCGCCTGATCCAGGAGGAGCTGAAGAAGCCGCTGGCCGAGAAAATCCTGTTCGGCGAGCTGGCCGAGCATGGCGGCCATGTGCATGTCGGCGTCGAGGGCGGCAAGCTGGTGCTGCATGTCGACGAGCGCGAGGCTGAACCGGCCTGAGCCATCGGGCATCAAACAAAAAACCGCCTGCTGGCGGTTTTTTGTTGGCCGGCAGCCGGTGCAGGCGCGCAAAAGCATCAGGCCACCCGGAGGTGGCCTGATGCAGGAGAGGGGTGGTGTCAGCGCACGCGGTAGGTGATGCGACCCTTGGTCAGGTCGTAGGGGGTCATTTCGACCTTGACGTTGTCACCCGTGAGGATGCGGATGTAGTGCTTGCGCATCTTGCCGGAGATGTGGGCCGTGACGATGTGGCCGTTCTCGAGCTGCACGCGGAACATGGTGTTGGGCAGCGTCTCGATGACGGTGCCGTCCATTTCCAGGGAATCTTCTTTCGACATTCAGCAGGTTACTCGCTCGGGGGCTGGCTTAAAAACCGGCGCATTCTGCCCTAATTCACCGGC
>DAIRDY010000238.1:0-3795 GCA_036795935.1 Moraxellaceae bacterium
GATCAAAAGCGAGAAGCACGCTTCGCTGCGCTCGCTGAAAGCAAAGGCAAAAGCAAAAGCGGGGTGGGGGGCTTTGCGGGCAGTAGCTGGATGCTATTCGGACTGCTTGTAGGGGCAGATTATTCGCACATGCCGCGCGGCTCAGAACACGGCTTTCAGCCAGTGCTTGAGGGTGGCGGCGCGGTTGATGAGCAGGGCGAGGAAGATGAGGGCGCAGCCGGCGAGCTGTTGGCCGCTCATGGTTTCGCCGAACCAGCCGGCGGCGAGCAGCGCCACCCATACCGGCTCGACCACCATGATCACCACGCCATGCGTGTTCACCGACAGGCTTTGTGCATGGGTCTGCAGCAGGAAGCGGGCGGCGGTGCCGATGACGGCGCTGGCCACGATCCAGCCGGCCATCTCGGCGCTGAAGTGCGCGAAGGTGGGTTGCCAGGGCTCGAAGACCAGAGACAGGAGCGTGGTGAACACGCCGACAGTGGCCAGCACCACGGCGGTCAGCACCAGTGCCGGCACGCGTGCCACGCTCACCGTGCGGCCGTCGGCCGTGGTGTGCGTGGCATCGTTCGCCGCACGCGTGTTCAGCGTGTAATAGAAGGCGAACACGCAGGCCGCCGTCACATAGAACAGCTGGCCCGGCTCCGGGCGGAAGCCGTGCTGCAGCGAGAGCATGGCGAGGCCGCCCACGGCCACCGGCACCGCCAGCCAGGTACTCATGGGCTGCTGCTCGCCGAACACCAGTCGCCCGAGAATCGGCACCATCACCACGCCGAGGCTGGTGAGGAAGGCGCCTTCGCCGACATGCGTGCCGGTGAAGATGCCCATCACCCACAGGCTCATGCCTGCCGCGAACACCAGGCCCACGCCAATGGCGCGGCGCAACGCGTGCGCATCGAGCGCGCGCAGTTGCGCATGGCCGGCCACGGCCAGAATGCCGGCCGCCAGCAGGAAGCGGATGGCCATGAACAGCAGGGGCGGCATCAGGAGCACCGCCTCGCGCGAGAAAATCCAGCTCATGGCGGCCAGCAGGGTCACCCCCACCAGCATCAGGTCGGCCTTGCCTGAAGTTGTCATTACTGCACCGGGAACATGAAACAAGGCCGCCATTCTGCGGTGGGACGATGGTGCCGGGAAGGCCCGCGCGGGCCAGACTCTGGTGAGTGCGGGCAGCGCCGTCCTCCCTGCGGCAGGGGCTGGCCAAAAAACGTACAAACCTTGCGCTCGCCCGCCATTTTCAGGATGGTGGCGCAGTGCCGGCGCCGTTCTGCCGACAGCGGCTGCCGACCCCGCCCTGCCAAGGAGTGACTGCCATGAAACCGATCATCCTGCTGCTTCTGCTCTGTGGTGCCGGCCTGCCGCTGATGGCCGGTGCACAGGTCGCGCTGCATCCCGACGTGAAGGTGCTGCAGGGCTTTCTGGGCAATGCGCGCGAATTCGACAGGGTGAACAAGGAAGTGACGCGCATCAGCAACCATCGCGAACTGATGCGCCAGCAGTGGCAGAAAAAGTTTGATGACATTGATCTGGTGAAGCAGGTGTCGGGGCGCGTGTGGTATGCCTGCGCCCTGCTCGGCTTTGGCGAGGGCTGTCCCGCAGAGACGCACTACATTGACCAGCACAGGGCACGCGAACTGCTGGCCGATGCCCTGGCGCTCCTTGAGAAGCGGGAAAAAAATTTCGGCGCCAGCCTGCGCAAGCACACATGCCGTGACCTGCGCGGCGCCTCGCTGGACGACCGCACCTATTGCTACTGGACGCGGGCAGTGCTGAAGGAACGGATCAAGTGGATCGACCGCCTGCCGGACCAGACGGCGCGGCTGGAGGCGGCGCGCGAGTGCGTGCTGAACGGCTGCACCGAGGGCGAGTTTGCCGTCACCCATCCCGACTTGCCGCAGCGCCTGCTGAAAGCCGGCATCGCGCTGGAAAGCAACACGGCCCTGCGCCGTTCGCTGCCGCAGGCGGCCGAGTGGTATGCGCTGGCCGCCGAGCGCGGCCATGCCGGCGCGGCCTACCTGCTGGCCGTGATCTACGCCAGCGGCTACATGGGGCCGATGGACATGGAGCTGGCCGAGGCCTTTGCGGAACAGGCCCATGCCAATGCCATGGCAGCCGATACCGATGAAAAGAAAGCCGTGGTCTACGGCCAGGCGCGCGACTATGCCGGCAGCCGCACCACGCTGGGCCAGATTCGCGACACGTTTGTGACCTTCGAGCGCGTGCGCGACTACCAGAAGTTTGTCTCTGCCCGCGTTGGCAGCAGCTTTCTGGCGCAGATTGCGAAACTGGAGGCGCTGCACACGCAGGGCGCGCTGTCACCCAACGACATGCACGCGATCGGCCTGGCCATCGGCGCCATGCGTGATGCCAACGGCCACCGGCTGCTGAACGAGTCCATGACCTGGCATGTGCGTGCTGCCGACAAGGGCCATAAGGCCTCTGCACAAATTGCCTTCCGCGACTATCCCGCGCTGCCCAGCCAGACGCCGGAGGAGTGGCGCGCGCGCTACGACTTCGCTGAACGCACCGCCGAGAAGTTCCTGGCCTGGAACCTCGATGCGCGCCATGCCGCGCGCACGCGCGCCAATGCCAACCATTTTCATGGCCAGCATGCGCTGGACACCGGGGCCGCCGACAAGGGCCGCGAGTTCTTCAAGCGCCGCCTGTACTGGACCGACAAGGCCATTGCGCTGGGCGACCGCGAACAGACGCTCTGGCTGGCCCAGCAACTCTTCAACGGGCCGTTGCCGGGCTACACGGAACTGCTGCGCCCGGACCGCGAGCGGGCGGCCGTGCTGGCCGAAAAGATCGCCGCCGTGGAACCGCTCAGCGGCCATCCCGTGCATGACCCGGTCGAGGACATCATTCTCGCGGTGCGCCAGCCCGAGCGCATTCCGGAGGTGATGGAAAAGCGCCGCCTGCGCGATGCCAGCCTGGCATTGCAACGCCAGGCCCACCGTGATCGGGAAGCGCAGCAGGCGCGCGAGAAGATGGAGCGCGAGGTCACGGCGCGTGTGGAGCGCCTCAACGCCGAATACCGCAAACAAGAGGAGGCGCGGCTGCGCAACCTGCCGCCGCCGCCCGCTCCGGCGGTCTGGAACTCCACATACACGCCGGGCCCGACCATTCCCTACCGCCAGCCCGCGTCCATGGGCGGCGGCTTTTTCTGGGAGGGCGGCAAGCTGCACCGTCCCGACGGCCGCCTTGCGCGCTGACGGCGCCGGCGGGTCTTCAGGCGATCTGGCGGAAGCCCTGCAGGAAGTGGAACGCCTCGGCCCGCGGGTCCACCAGGTCGCTGAGCGCATGCCGGCGGTTGAAGAAGTCCACGAAGCCCTCGGGTGATTCGGCGGCCGTGACACGACGGAAGCCCATGGCCCACTGGTTGAAGGCGCGCGTGTCGATATGGCTTTCGTCCAGCATGATGAAGCGCCCGTGGCGGCGGTCGCGGCCGATGCGGGCATAGGTCGCGCGCACGGCGTCTTCCGGGCCTTCCAGCACCTGCAGGAAGTCGCCGTCGCGGTAGAGCAGCATGCCGGTGATGTTGTCGCGTTGGTTGTTGCGGCGGCTGGTCTCGAGCAGGGCCTGCAGCTCGGCTTCACTGAAAGGCTGCGCGGCGGCACTGACATAGACAAGGCTGAGCATGGCGGCATCTTCCTTTCGGGCAATCAACGTGAGTTGGCACTCTAGTGCCGGATTCGGCCGGGCACGATTGGACAAGCGCCAGACTCTTGCCTTGGAAATCAGGGGTTTGCCGGAGAGGGGCGGTCTGATCAGTCCGCCTCGGATGTATCTTTCCTT
>DAIRDY010000239.1:0-3772 GCA_036795935.1 Moraxellaceae bacterium
ACCCTGCTGGGCGACACCGCCGTCGCGGTGAACCCCGATGACGAGCGCTACCGCCACCTGATCGGCCGCCGCGTGAGGCTGCCGGTGACCGGCCGCCTGATACCGGTGATTGCCGACAGCTATGTCGACAGGGAATTCGGCACCGGCTGCGTGAAGATCACGCCGGCGCACGACTTCAACGACTACGAAGTGGGCAAGCGCCACAACCTGCCGCTGATCAACATCTTTGATCGCGATGCCAAGGTGAAGGCGGCGTTCGACACGCTGAGCTATGCCAATGATGCTGGCGCCGACGAAGCCGCACCGGCGGACCACACCGGCGCAAGCTATGCCGGCCTCGACCGTATTGTCGCGCGCAAGAAAATCGTCGCACAGGCTGAGGCCGAAGGCTGGCTGGAAAAGATCGACCCGCACACGCTGAAGGTGCCGCGCGGCGACCGCTCCGGTGTCGTCATCGAGCCCTGGCTCACCGACCAGTGGTATGTGAAGACGGCACAACTCGCGCAGCCGGCCATACGCGCCGTCGAGGACGGCCGCATCAAGTTCGTGCCCGAGCAGTACCAGAACATGTATTTCGCCTGGATGCGCGACATCCAGGACTGGTGCATCTCGCGCCAGCTGTGGTGGGGCCACCGCATTCCCGCCTGGTATGACGCAGCCGGCCGCGTCTATGTCGGCCGCAGCGAAGCCGAGGTGCGCGCCCGTCACCAGCTGGGCGCCGACATCACCCTGCGCCAGGACGAGGACGTGCTCGACACCTGGTTCTCCTCGGGCCTGTGGACCTTCTCCACGCTGGGCTGGCCGGACAACACGCCGGAACTGAAAACCTTCCATCCGACCGATGTACTGGTCACCGGCTTCGACATCATCTTCTTCTGGGTGGCGCGCATGATCATGATGACCATGCACTTCATGCGCGACGAGACCGGCCGCCCCGAGGTGCCGTTCAGGACCGTGTACGTGCACGGCCTCGTGCGCGATGCCGAGGGCCAGAAGATGTCCAAGTCCAAGGGCAATGTGCTGGACCCGCTGGACCTGATTGACGGCGTCGATCTCGACACGCTGGTGCAGAAACGCACCACCGGCCTGATGCGCCCGCAGGACGCGGCCAAGATCGAGAAGGCCACGCGCCGCGAGTTCCCGGACGGCATCCGCGCCTACGGCACCGACGCGCTGCGCTTCACCTTCGCCGCGCTCGCCACCACCGGCCGCGACATCAAGTTCGACATGAACCGCGTCGAGGGCTACCGCAATTTCTGCAACAAGCTGTGGAACGCCAGCCGCTATGTGCTGACCAACTGCGAGGGCCAGGACGTGGGCCTCGGCAACGAGGCGGTCGAACTGTCGCTGGTCGACCGCTGGATCATCTCGCGCCTGCAAGAGACCGAGCAGGCGGTGATCGAGGCACTGGACAGCTACCGCTTCGACCTCGCCACGCAGGCGCTCTATGAGTTCGTCTGGAACGAGTACTGCGACTGGTACCTCGAGCTCACCAAGCCGGTGCTCACCGGCGACGACGCCAGCCCCGAGGCCCGCCGCGGCACCCGGCGCACGCTGGTGCGCGTGCTGGAGGCCATCCTGCGCCTGACCCACCCGGTGATGCCCTTCATCACCGAGGAAATCTGGCAGAAGGTGAAGGTGCTGGCCGGCAAGAGCGGCCCCAGCATCATGCTGCAGCCCTATCCGGCGCCGGACGCCAGCCGCATCGACGCTGGCGCCTGCGCCGATGTCGCCTGGCTCAAGGACGTCATCACCGGCCTGCGCAACATCCGCGGCGAACTCGGCGTCAGCCCCGGCCGCGCCATCAGTGCGCTGCTGGATGGCGGCACCGACAGCGACCGCGAACGCGCCGCGCGCTTCGGCTCCTTCCTGCGCGCCCTCGCCCGCCTGGAGACGCTGACCTGGCTGCCGGCCGGCAGCGAGGCGCCGCTGGCCGCCACCGCGCTGGTTGGCGAAATGACCATTCTTGTGCCATTGAAGGGACTGGTGGACGCCGCCGCCGAGGTCGCCCGCCTCGACCGCGAACTCGAGCGCCTGGATCGCGAGATCGAACGCGTCGCCGCCAAGCTTGGCAACGAGTCCTTCACCGCGCGGGCTCCGGCCGACGTGGTCGCGCGCGAGCAGGAAAAGCTCGCCGACACCCGCCAGGCGCGCGAGCGTCTGGCCCGGCAGCAGGAACGCCTGCGCGCGCTCTGAGCGCGGACGCGGGGCTGGCAAGGAGGGACAGCGATGACGAACAGCACCACCCAGCAGTACTTCGCCATCCTGTTCGCCGATGTGGCGGGCAGCACCCGCCTCTATGAAAAAATCGGCGATCGTGCCGCCCGCGAGGCCATTAGCGGCGTACTCGGGCGCATGACCGCCATCGCCGAGCGCCACTCAGGCGTGCTGGTGAAAACCATCGGCGACGAAATCCTCTGCCGCTTCCCGGCGGCCGAACGCGCCGTCAACGCCGCCATCGCCATGCAGGAGACGCTTTGCAACGACAGCGCAAGCCCGGTGCGCCTGCAGATGCGCATGGGCCTGCACTGGGGGCCGGTCATCCTCGAACAGGGCGATGTCTTCGGCGACGCCGTGAATGTTGCCGCCCGCATGAGTGCCGTGGCCCGTGCCGGCCAGATCATCACCACCCGCGACACCGTGCATGCCCTGCCCGAGACCCTGGCCGCCCGCACCCGCCTGTTCGACACCGCCACCGTCAAGGGCAAGCAGGACAGCATGGTGATGTACGAGGTGATGTGGGAGGAGGAAGGCACGGCCACGATGTTCATCCCGGCCGCCGCACCGGCCCAGGCGGCCAGTCCCCCGGCCTTGCTGCGCCTGCGCTACCAGACGCAGGAAATCGTGCTGAGTGGCGGTGACAGCCTCGGCATCGGCCGCGGCGACAGCGCCGATCTCGTGGTCGCCAGCCCGCTGGCCTCGCGCCTGCATGCGCGCATCGAGAGCCGGCGTGGCAAGTTCGTGTTCATCGACCAGAGCACCAACGGCAGCCATGTCCGTCGCGAGGACGGTAGCACCGTCTACCTGCGCCGCGAGGAACTGCCCCTGGTGGGGCGCGGCCAGATCTCGCTGGGCGAGGCCTTCGGCGACGATGGCAGCCACCTGCTGCACTTCGAGGCCTAGCCGCCTGCTTTCGGCAGGCAGCTTCCCGGCCGGGGATGGCCGGCCCCGAAGCCGTCACGTCCCGGTGGCTGACTTAACATGGAGCGCTTGCGGACCTGCACCGCTGACGGGCCGGAAAAGCCCGGGATGGGCATGTTTCAACCAGTTACCGGGGGGCCGCGACTCACTCCCGCAAGGGCTTGCAGATGCAGACAGCCTCCGGGCGCACAAACAAAAGGGGCAGCCTGTGGCTGCCCCTTTTGTTTGCTGGATCATGGTGCCGCAAAGAGGAATCGAACCTCCGACCTACTGATTACGAATCAGTTGCTCTACCGACTGAGCTATTGCGGCGCACCGGGCCTCCCGGCGAGGTCGCGGATTGTAGCCACAGGACCTCCTCGTAACAAGCATCTCCACCCTCACCACAAGCAGAGTCAAAAAGTGACAAAATACGTCAGCCCCTTCAGAGGGGGCGGCACCCAGATCAGCCCGCACCACCAGACAAATGACATCAAAAGACTGACCAGATCTCACTTTTCACCGAAAAAGCCCGGACTGGTTGAGTTGGCATCCTCCCTGCATTAGCCTAGGCAGCGCTTTTCGCATTTGCGGAAAAGCATGCTCGAGCGCAACAACGAAAAAATCCTCTGAGGAGAGACACCATGAAGAC
>DAIRDY010000240.1:0-3752 GCA_036795935.1 Moraxellaceae bacterium
TGCGTAGACTCCCCCCCCTCTTTTGTTCTGCCCGCCCGAGGTCCCGTCATGGCCCGCGTCACCGTTGAAGACTGCCTGGATAATCTGGACAACCGCTTTGAACTCGTCCTTGTCGCCGCCAAGCGCGCCCGCCAGCTGTCCGTCGGTGGCAAGGAAGCTGCCCTGCCCTGGGAGAACGACAAGCCGACCGTGATGGCGCTGCGCGAGATCGCCGCCGGCCACGTCACCCGCGAGATCCTCACCGCCAAGCCGGAAGAGGAAGAAGAGCCCTTCGCCGACCTCATCGACATCAACGCCAACCCGAGCGCCCAGGCCGCCGCCGCTGACGACGACGACCTGTAAGCCCGCACGCGGCACCGCAAGCCCCGGCCCGACCCTGTCTGGCCGGGGCTTGTCGTTTCGGAAACCGCCAACGGGAACAGGCAGCGGAATAGCCGCCTGCTGAAAAGCATTTTTCTGCAAGCCGCCAAAAGCGCGCCCCTTGACGATACGCGCGCGAACCCCGGAGACTCGGGGCATGAGCCCCACCGCCGGCATCGACGCCCTATGCACACGCCTCGAAAGCTATCTCACGCCTGATCAGATTGCTGACATCCGGCGCGCCTACCTTTTTTCCGAAAACGCCCACGAAGGCCAGTACCGCCGCAACGGCGACCCGTACATCACCCATCCGCTGGCCGTCGCCAACATCCTCTGCGACATGCACATGGACCACCAGAGCATCATGGCGGCCATGCTGCACGACGTCATCGAGGACACCGGCGTCAGCAAGCAGGAGCTGGGCGACCTGTTCGGGGCCGAGGTTGCCGAGCTGGTGGACGGCGTCACCAAGCTGACGCAGGTGCACTTCAACACCAAGGCCGAGGCCCAGGCCGAGAACTTCCGCAAGATGATGCTGGCCATGACGCAGGACATCCGCGTCATCCTGGTCAAGCTCGCCGACCGCCTGCACAACATGCGCACGCTGGACGTGCTGACGCCGGAAAAGCGCCGCCGTGTCGCCACCGAAACCCTGGACATCTACGCGCCCATCGCCAACCGCCTCGGCATGAACGACTTCCGCGTGGAGTTCGAGGACCTGGGCTTCTACGCGCTGTTCCCCATGCGCGCGCCGCTGATCAAGAAAGCCGTGCTCGCCGCCCGCGGCAACCGCAAGGAAATGCTGGTCAGCATCAAGGAGGCGCTGGAGGCACGTCTCACCCAGGAAGGCATCAGCGCCCGCGTCATCGGCCGCGAAAAGCACCTGTACAGCATCTACCAGAAGATGCGCGAGAAGCAGAAGTCGTTCTCGGAAATCATGGACGTGTACGGCTTCCGCGTGATCACCGAGAACGTCGACGCCTGCTACCGCGCACTCGGCGTGGCGCACAACCTGTACAAGCCCATCCCCGGCAAGTTCAAGGACTACATCGCCATTCCCAAGGCCAACGGCTACCAGTCGCTGCACACCATCCTGAAAGGCCAGCGCGGCGTGCCGGTGGAAATCCAGATTCGCACCGAGGCCATGGAGGCCATGGCCAACAACGGCATCGCCGCGCACTGGCTCTACAAGTCCGACGGCTTCACCAACACCTCGCAGACGCGTGCCCGCGAGTGGATGAAGTCGCTGCTGGAAATCCAGAAGAACGCCGGCGACTCGATGGAGTTCATCGAGAACGTGAAGATCGACCTGTTTCCGGACGAGGTCTACGTGTTCACGCCCAAGGGCCGCATCCTCACACTGCCGGTGGGTGCCACCGCCGTCGACTTTGCCTACGCCGTGCATACCGATGTCGGCAACACCTGCGTGGCCGCGCGCGTGGACAACCGGCTGGCGCCGCTCAGCCTGCCGCTGCACACCGGGCAGACGGTGGAAATCATCACCGCCCCCGGCGCGCGCCCGAACCCGGCCTGGCTGAACTTCGTCATCACCTCGAAGGCGCGCTCCAGCATCCGACACTTCCTGAAAGACCAGCAGCAGTCCGAAGCGGTCGACCTCGGGCGCCGCCTGCTGGAAAAGACACTGAGCACGCAGGGCAGCAGCATTGCCAAGATCGACCCTGCGCGCATGGCCGCCGTGCTCGCCGAACTCGGCCTGCCCGACATCGACACGCTGTGCGAGGAAATCGGCATCGGCAACCGCGTGCCGCAGATCGTCGCCGCCCGCCTGCTGCCCGAAAACGACAGCGACGAGGCCCGCAACAACGCCAATGCCGCCGGCACCCGCGGCATTGCCATCCGCGGCACCGAAGGCCTGGTCATCACCTATGCCCGCTGCTGCCGCCCGCTGCCCGGCGACGCCATCGTCGGCCACCTCTCCTCCGGCCGCGGCATCGTCATCCACCGCGACAACTGCAACAACATCCTCGCCGAACTGCGCGACAGCCCCGACAAGTGCATGAGCCTGCGCTGGGCCGAAAAGGTGGACCGCGAATTCCAGAGCGAATTGCGCATCGAGCTGGTGAACCAGCGCGGCCTGCTGGCGGAGATTGCACGGCAGGTGACGGAGATGGACGCCAATATCGAAGCCATCAACATCCAGGAGAAGGGTGCGCACCACGGCGTGATGCACCTGTCACTGCAGGTGCACAACCGCATCCATCTGGCGCGGCTCATCAAGCGCATCCGCATCATCAAGGGCGTGGAAAAGATCACGCGCGTGCGCGCATAACGCTGCATCAGTCCAACGGACTACGCACCGCCAGCCCGCCCCGGTTCAGCACATGCGTATAGATCTGGGTCGTAGCCACGTCGGCGTGCCCCAGCAGCTCCTGCACGGTGCGAATGTCATAGCCTGCCTCCAGCAGGTGGGTGGCAAACGAATGGCGCAGGCTGTGACTGGTCGCCGGCTTTTCCACCCCCGATGCACGCACGGCTTTTTTGAGCGCCTGCTGATAGCTGTGCTCATGGGCATGGTGGCGGCGCACCGCCCCCGAGCGCGGATCGCGCGAGAGCCCGCGTGCCGGGAAGACATACTGCCATCCCCACTCTCGCGCAGCGCGGGGATATTTTCGCGCCAGCGCATGGGGAAGGTAGACCGCACCATGCCCCTCACGGCAATCCTTCTCATGCAGTTGTCGCACGCGCTCCAGATGCGCCCGCAACAAGGGTGCCAGGCTTTGCGGCAACATGGTCACGCGATCCTTGTTGCCTTTGCCCTCCCGAACCAGCACTTCATGGCGCGCGAAGTCGACATCCTTCACCCGAAGGCGAACACACTCCATCAGCCGCATGCCCGTTCCATACATCAGCGCCGCCATGAGATGATGCGTCCCGTCAAGCTGCGCCAGCACCTGCTGCACCTCTTCACGCGTGAGAACGACAGGCAAACGCTTTGGCTTTTTGGCGCGGGTAACTCCCTCCAGCCAAGGAAGATCGACAGCCAAGACCTCCTTGTAGAGAAAAAGGATGGCGGATAACGCCAGGTTCTGGGTGGCGGCCGCCACGTTGGCGGTAACGGCCAGATGGGTCAGAAATGCCTCCACCTCTGCCGCGCCCATCTCAGCAGGGTGCCGTTTGTTATGGAAAAGAATGAAGCGCCGCACCCAGTGCACATAGGACTGTTCTGTGCGGATGGAATAGTGCTTGACCCGGACCCGCTCACGCAGTTGATCCAGAAGACGAGGAGCCCCTGTCATGTTTGCATCCCTGTATTAGTGTGCCTTTCCCTAGGCAAGCTTGAGGATAATCAGTGACTTGGGTAAATTTCAACCGTGTTAGATGCTAAAAAGTGCGCCTTTGATTGCGACGTTTTTAGCATCTAGTTAACGTTA
>DAIRDY010000241.1:0-3743 GCA_036795935.1 Moraxellaceae bacterium
GTGCAGCATCTGCCGGAGGCGCGCGTCTTTGCCGTGGCCGACGAACTCGTCCGGCGCCGCGAGTTCATCACGCTGGGCGAGCTGGCCACGCACCTGCCGCTGTTGCTGATCGGCAAGGTGCTGCGCCGCATCAGCGATGGCGGCGCGCTGCTGCACATGGGCTTTTTCATCGAGGACGGCACGCGCCTCGACGCCATCATCGAGCTGCTGCCGGAAGCCCAGCTCGGCGCCATCATCATGGCCGCCGCCGATGACGCGCAGGACCTGTGGCCGGAAGCCATCGCGCTGATGACGCAAGTGTCGCCGCGCTGGCAAACGCATCTGGCCAACCTCGCGCTGGGCGGCGCCGATGCCACCATCGCCAGCATGATCCGCGGCGTGGTCGCGCACGGCCTGTGGGACGCCACGCTGCCGCTCCTGCCCGCGCTCAGCGAGGCCAACCGCCAGCGCCTGGTCGACCTGCCGGTGGTCGATGACGATGCCGTGCTGCTGCCGCTGGTCCAGGCCGCGCGCGACAACGACCTCTGGCACTACCTGCTGCCGCTGCTGCCGCTGATGGGCGCGGCGCTGCGCCAGCACGTCGCCGCCCTCGCCGCCCGGCTCGACGACGACGCGCTGCGCCACCTGATCGATGCGGTGTACCGGCACCGGCTGTGGGCGGCCGCGATCAGCCTGATCGACGCCCTGCCCGCCGAACGCCACACCCGCCTGATGCTGTTGCTGGCCGACAGCGACGCCGCGGTGCTCGACGGACTGGTCGACACCCTGGCCACGGGGGAGGAATGGCGGCAGTTGTTGCCGCTGGTCACAGAGGCAGGCCCGCTCGCCGAGCGTCTGCTTTACCATCTCGAGGCAATGCCCGCTGCGCGCCGTGCGCCGCTGCTGGCCCGTGTCGGCGAGCTGCCCGCCGACACGCGCAACTTCATCCGCGCGCGCAGCCAGGCGCTCGGCCTCAGCCTCGACTTAGGAGATGCCCCGGCATGACGGACACCACCAACAACCCCGCCGGCCACTACGCCGCATTCGAAACCAGCGCCTCGCTGCGCCGCGTCGGCGAACAGCTGGTATGGGAAGTGGAGAACGGCAACTGGCGCCAGCACGAAGCGCTGATCGCCGTGATCGAGCACTTCGACCGCGAGTCGGCCAAGGCCTATGTGATGGACGGCATCCACGCCATGGGCATTGCCGGCTCGGCCGAGCACTTCGTGCAGTCCACGCTGAACACGCTGTCGCTGACCATCACCAAGCTGTCGAAGCAGATCGTGCCCAAGCTCGACAGGCAGCAGATGACGCTGGCCGCAAGCCATGTGCGCTCGCTGTCCATCACCGTCACGCGTCCGGACGGCAGCCCCTGCCCGATGACAGGCTTCCGCGTGCCGGACAGCGTGAATGCGCGCCGCGAGCAGATCGTCGCGCGCATCCGCGCCGGTCACTGGCAGGAGGAACGCAAGGCCGTCAGCCAGCTGTTGTCCGAGCTGGGCGACCTGATGCTGGAAGAGATCTATCTGAAATCGATACGGCTGATGGGCTTCGGCTTCCTCACCGAAAAGGTGATACAGGGCGGCGCAGCCGTCGGGCGCGGACTGCAGCACCAGCTCATCAACTGGGCCGTGGGCCATCTGCAGGAGCCCGAGTTCAAAACGCTGGCCGACTACACCGAGCACCTGCATCTGCACCTGCCGGCACCGATCCCGCACACCTTCCTGCACTATCCCAACGACTGACGCCCGGCGCTGCCACAGCGGCGGACAAATCCGCCGCCATGCGCAGCCGCCGGTCAGACGCTTTCCTGCAACTGCTGCAGGATGGCGGGATTCTCCAGCGTCGAGGTGTCCTGGGTGATGGCCTCGCCGCGCGCGATGGCGCGCAGCAGGCGGCGCATGATCTTGCCGGAGCGCGTCTTCGGCAGGTTGTCGCCAAAGCGGATGTCTTCCGGCTTGGCGATGGCGCCGATTTCCTTGGCCACCCACTCGCGCAGCATGGCCACTGTCTGTTTCGCTTCGTCACCCCCCGGGCGGGCGCCCTTGAGCACGACAAACGCGACAATGGCCTCGCCCTTGAGCGCATCCGGGCGCCCCACCACCGCCGCCTCGGCCACCAGCGGATTCGCCACCAGCGCCGACTCGATTTCCATGGTGCCCAAGCGATGGCCGGAGACGTTCAGCACGTCGTCGATGCGGCCCATGATCCAGAAATAGCCGTCCTCGTCGCGATGCGCCGAATCGCCGGCCAAGTAATAGCGGCGCTGGTATTCGTCAGGGAAATACGACTTCACGAAACGGTCCGGGTCGCCCCAGAGCGTGCGCACCTGCGAGGGGAACGGGCGCTTGATGACGAGGAAACCGCCCTTGCCGTTCTCCACCGGCGTGCCGGTTTCATCGACGATGTCGGCGATGATGCCAGGCAGCGGCAAGGTGCAGGAACCGGGCTTGGTGGCAATGGCGCCCGGCAGCGGCGCAATCATGTGCGAGCCGGTTTCGGTCTGCCACCAGGTGTCGACGATGGGGCAGCGGCCGCCACCGACCACCTCGTGGTACCACATCCAGGCTTCCGGATTGATGGGCTCGCCGACGGTGCCGAGCAGGCGCAGCGACGACAGGTTGTGCCTGGTCGGCAAGTCCGCACCGAGCTTGATCAGCGAGCGGATGGCGGTGGGCGCGGTGTAGAAGATGCTGACGCGGTGGCGCTCGATCATGTGCCAGAAGCGGTTGGCATCGGGGTAGGTCGGGACGCCCTCGAAAATCACCTGCGTGCCGCCCAGGGCCAGCGGGCCGTAGGCGACATAGGAATGGCCGGTGATCCAGCCGACGTCGGCCGTGCACCAGAAAATGTCGTCGGGCTTGAAGTCGAACACCCAGCGCATGGAGTTGATGGCACCGAGCAGGTAGCCGGCGCTGGAGTGCTGCACGCCCTTGGGCTTGCCGGTAGAACCCGAGGTATAGAGGATGAACAGCGGATCTTCCGCATTCACCCATTCCGGTTCACACCACTCCGCCTGCGTGGCGGTGAGGTCGTGCCACCAGACATCGCGCGCGGCATCGAAGGCCACGGCCTCGTCGCAGCGGCGGTAGACCACCACTTTCTCGATGCTGTCACAGCCCCCCAGCGCCAGCGCCTCGTCCGTCACGGCCTTGAGCGGCACCACCTTGCCGCCGCGCAGGCCGGCATTGGCGGTGACAACAAGCTTCGCCTTCGCATCAATGATGCGCTCGTTCAGGCTCTTTGCGGAAAAGCCGCCGAACACCACGGAATGGATGGCGCCGATGCGTGCGCAGGCCTGCATGGCCACCACCGCCTCCACGCTCATCGGCATGTAGACCACCACGCGGTCGCCCTTGGCGACGCCAAGCTTGCGCAGGCCGTTGGCGAACTGGCCGACCAGCCGCGCAAGCTCGGCATAAGTGACACGGCGCACATGGCCGTCATCGGCCTCGAAAATCAGCGCGATCTTGTTGGCCAGCAGCGGCAGGTGGCGGTCGATGCAGTTCACCGACACATTGAGCACGCCATCGTCGAACCAGCGGTAAAACGGGGCCCGGCTTTCATCGAGCACGCGCGTGAACGGCGTGTGCCAGTCGAGCTGCTCGCGCGCCTGGCGCGCCCAGAAGCCTTCGTAGTCGGTGGCGGCTTCGGCACACAGCGCTTCATAGGCGGCGCGGCCGGCAACGCGCGCGCCCTGCTCAAAGGCAGCCGGTGCGGGAAACAGGCGGTTTTCGTGAAGAATGGAGTCGATGGTGCTCATG
>DAIRDY010000242.1:0-3720 GCA_036795935.1 Moraxellaceae bacterium
CGGCTAAATTCTTATATAAACTTTATATATGTGTCTTATGTGTTTGATTTAAAATAAATATAACTTATTTATTGGCGACGATTCCGGTGCGCTCCAGTTTATAGACAGCCTGTTTACTTTATGGTGGTATACATCGAGTTTATATAAGAACAACCACCGGAGAGCCCGCCATGCCGTTGTCGCTGCCTGAACTTAAGGCCCGGGTGCAGTCCCAGAAAACCCTCATTCCCTCGCTGTACGGCGATATCGATTTCAGCCTCACGCCCGAGCGCTTCACCGACGATCCCGCCGTCGAGTCCATGCTGCCGGGGCGCTTTGCGCGCAAGTACCGCGCCGGCGTGCTGGCCGACCGCGAGCGCGTGGAGCGCGCCCGCGCCTACACCATGCTTGGCGACATCGTGGCCGATTCCTATGCCGCGCTGATGCCGCAATACGGCTTCCGCCGCCTCATCGCCATGCTCACCGAGGCCTGCGATCACGGCGTCGACAAGGTGGCCGATGCCCCGCCCGAACTCGTGGCCTTCATCCGCGAGATGGAGCGCGTGCCGGACTGGCTGGACATGGAGCTGGTCAACGAGGGCGCGCGCAACGGTCGCATCTACATGGCCAGCATGGTGCCGTTTGCCATCCGCGGCGCCTTCATTGCCACCTTCATGAACAAGTACTCCGGCCTGCCCATGGCGCTGACCGGCACGCTGACCGACGAAAGCTCGGTGCAGCGCGTGAAGGAAACCGCGAGCTTCTTCACCACGGCCACGCTGCCCGGTGCGCTGCAGCGCTACGGTGCCGGCTTCAAGGCCGCGGCCATGGTGCGCCTGATGCACTCCATGGTGCGTTTCAACATCCTCAAGCGCTCGAAGAAATGGGACGTGAAGGTTTACGGCATTCCCGTTCCGCAAGTGGACCAGATGCCGGCCGGCACCATGGTGGCTTTCATCACTGCCTTCAAGGCGGTGCGCGCGCGCCGCGAGTTCACGCGTGCCGAGCGCGCGGCGGTGGAACTCTGCCGCTACCAGAGCTACCTGCTCGGCCTGCCCGAGGACCTGCTGCCGTCGTCGCCGCGCGGCATCTTCGACGCCATGCTGACCTATGCGGCGACATTGCGAGACGGCTACGACGACGACACCAACGGCGCGCTCGTGCGCTCGACGATGGGCGCCTATCTGCCGCCCGATGACAGCCTGCCGAACAAGGTGTTCGACACCTTCGAGCGCGGCTTTGCCAAGGTGTTCTTCACGCACACCTTTCAGGTGAAACCCAAAAAGGCGCGGCAGATGGGCGTGAAGCCCGACCCGCGCGACTACCTGCTGTTTGCGGCCAGCAACCTGTTCATCCTGCCGCAGGTGACGGCGCACCAGATCGCGGCGCGCATTCCGGTGCTGGACGGGATTGCCGACCGCCTGCTGATCTCGCGCATCAACGACTTGCTGGTGGGCTATGGCCATGCCGAGTACACCACCGACCCCGACAAGTACCGCGAGGCCGCCCGCGCCTGAGGCCGGGCGCTGAGCCGCCCGGCCATCGACCCCGCCTGCGGGGTCACCAATAATCCTCCGCATGGCGGCCGTTTCCGGCCGCGGTGCAGGAGGGGCAGGGGTGTATCAGGCCGGCTGGAGCAAACAGGATCTCGACATTCCCGCGCGCGGCTATGCCATGCATGGCTATGGCATGTGGCAGCACCGCGCGCGCGGCCAGCGCACGCCGCTCTTTGCGCGCGCCCTCTACCTGCGCGATGACGCCGGCGGCGAGCTTTTCTTCTGCTGTTTCGACATGGGCTATGTCACCCACGCCATGCGCGAGGGCGTGCTCGCGCGCCTGCGCGCGGCACTGGGGGCGGACTTCGACGAGGCGCGGCTGGTGCTGACCTGCACGCACACGCACTCCGGCCCGGGCGGCTGCACGCACGACGTGCTGTACAACGTGGTAACGCCGGGCTTTCGTCCCGACCATCTGGAGAAGGTGGTGACGGCGGCCGCCACGGCCTTGCTGGCGGCGCGCGCGAGTGCCGCCGCGACCGAACTTGAACTGCGTGCCGGCGTGCTGCCGCCGGCGGTCGAGGTGGCGTGGAACCGGTCGCTGCGCGCCTACAACCGCAATCCCGATGTCGAGCCCCGGCCCGATACCGAAACCCATCTCGCGCTGGACCGCGGCATGAGCGTGCTCGGCCTGCGTCGCGAGGGCCGGCTGTGTGCGTTGCTGTCGCTGTTCGGCGTGCATGCCACCTGCCTGGGCAACTCCCTGCAACTGCACGACGGCGACAACAAGGGCTATGCCGCCGCCCACGCCGAGCAGGTGCTGGCCGAGGCCGGTGCCGAGGGCGCGGTCGCGATCTTTGCGCAGGCCACGGCGGGCGATGTCTCGCCGCATTACCACGGCCCGGGCGACAAGGCGCGCCGGCGCGCGCTGCGCGGCGAGGCGGAATACGCCTATGCCATGAACAACGGCCGCCGCCAGGCCGAGTTCGCGCTCGAGCTGCTGGCCGGGCAGGGCGCGACGCCGGTCAGCGGCGCACTCGATGCCATTTTCACTTACGCGGATTTCACGACGCAGCAGGCGGCGCCCGAATATGCCGGCGGCCATCCGGATGCCGTCACCAGCGAGCCCTGTCATGGCGTGGCATTTTTCACCGGCACGCCGGTCGACGGTCCCGGCATGCCGGGTGTGCTGGGGCAGGGCGCACGCCTCCTGTCGCGGCGCGTGAAGGCCGGCCGCCTGAAGAAAATCGACAGTCTGCCGGCGGCCGAGCAGCAGCGCCTGCGTCGCCTCTACGCTGCACAAGGCCCCAAGGATGTGCTGCTGGAAGCTGGCAGCAAGCTCATCCTCGGCCAGCCCATCGGCGCGCTGCCCTTGCCCGGCTTTGCCGATCCGCTGGTGGGTGAACTGAAGCGTCAGGCCGCGCGCGGCGCCATTCGCGACAGCGCGCTGGTGCCGACGGTGCTGCCCTTGCAGATCGTGCGTCTGGGCGCACTGGCGCTGGTGTGTTGCCCCGGTGAGTTCACCACCACCGCCGGCCGTCGCCTGCGCGAGACGGTGGGCGCGCAGCTGGCGGGTCATGGCGTCACGCAGGTGCTGATCTGCACCTACTGCAACGAGTACATGGGCTATGTGACGACGTACGAGGAGTACCAGGAGCAGGCCTATGAGGGCGGGCACACCGTTTTCGGGCAGTGGACGCTGGCCGCCTTCCAGACCTGTTTTGCGGCGCTGGCGCGGGAGCTGGTGAAGCCGGCGGCCGCGCGTGCGCATGACCGTCGCACGCGACCGTTGCCGCCACCCGCGGACGAGCTGGCGCGGCGCAGCAACCTGGCCGCGCCGCGCTGAGCCGCCCTCAGGCCACGGCCGGCAGCCGTGGCCGTCCCTCCACGCCGCGCAGCCATTCTTCGAGCAGGAGCAGGCCCTCCGGCCAGTCCCCCAGGCCGGAGGCGGCGTTGATGTGGCCGGCGCCATAGACCAGATGCAGTTCGGCCTGCCAGTGCTGCGCCAGTGCGGCAGCACGTGCGGCCTGGCAGCAGGGATCGTCGTCGCTCGCGATCACCAGTGCCGGGAAGGGCAGGGGCGCCAGCGGGATCGGCGCGAAGCGGCGCAGCACCGTTGCCGCCGTGGCGCGCTCGACATCGGCCGGTGCCACCAGCAGGGCGCCGGCAATGCGGCCCTGATGCTGTGCCGCCCAGTGCGCGACGGTGATGCAGCCCAGGCTGTGCGCCAGCAGCAGCACCGGCT
>DAIRDY010000243.1:0-3719 GCA_036795935.1 Moraxellaceae bacterium
CCCGGCGCCGGACGCGCCGCCGGCGCACGACCGGCAGCGCCCTGCCCGGCGCCCTGACCCGCACCATCGCCCGGCGCTGTCGGCAGCGGGCGGAAGGCCAGCATGCGCAGCAGCGTCATTTCAAAGCCGGAGCGCGCATCGGCCGCCCACGGCAGGTCGCGGCGGCCATGCAGCGCAATCTGGTAGTAAAGCTGCGTGTCCTCGGCCGTCATCGCGGCGGCCACGGCCAGCACGCGCTCGCGGTCGCCCAGCGCGTTGTCCACGGCATCGGGCAGCATCTGCGCCAGCGCAATGCGGTGCAGGCTGGAAATGATTTCCGCCAGCGCGCCGGCAAAATCCACGCTCTGCTCGGCCAGCTGCGCACACACGGCCATCACGGCGGCGGCATCGCCGGAATTCACGGCCTCCAGCACGCGGAACACGAGGTCGCGGTCGATCGAGCCCAGCATGGCCTGCACGTCGGCCGTGCCGAGGCGGCCGTTGCCGAAGGCAATCGCCTGGTCGGTCAGCGACAGTGCATCGCGCATGGAGCCGTTGGCGGCGCGGCCCAGCTCCCACAGCGCGCCGTCCTCGAATTCCACCACCTCTTTCTGCAGCACGTTGCGCAGGTGCTCCACCACGCGCTCCGGCGACATGGCCTTGAGCGCAAACTGCAGGCAGCGCGAAAGAATGGTGATGGGCAGCTTCTGCGGATCGGTGGTGGCGAGCAGGAACTTCACATGCGGCGGCGGCTCTTCCAGCGTCTTCAAGAGCGCGTTGAAGGAGTGCCCGGAGAGCATGTGCACTTCGTCAATCAGGTAGACCTTGTAGCGGCCGCGCGTGGGGGCGTACTGCACGTTCTCCAGCAGCTCGCGCGTGTCTTCGACCTTGGTGCGGCTGGCGGCGTCGACCTCGATCAGGTCGACAAAGCGGCCCTCGTCGATCTCGCGGCAGGTGGAGCAGACGCCACAGGGCTCGGAGCTGACGCCGGTCTCGCAGTTCAGGCACTTGGCGATGATGCGGGCGATGGTGGTCTTGCCCACGCCGCGGGTGCCGGTGAACAGGTAGGCATGGTGCAGGCGGTCCTGGTCGAGCGCGTTGATCAGTGCGCGCGCCACATGCTCCTGCCCCACCAGCTCGCGAAAGCTGCGCGGGCGGTATTTGCGGGCCAGAACCTGATAACTCATGCGGAAAATCCCTGGAGCCGGTGCACGGAAGAAAGCCGCGGGCAGCGACCGCCTGCGGCCAAAAACGAGGGCCTATCCTAGCCCGTCTCCTGCCCCAAGTCTCGCCGCCACCCTGCCGCTTGCGTGCACCAGCGCGCGTTTCAGGCCCCGCGGCGGCACCGGCCCCGCGCATCCGGCCAAAAATCCGCCAAGGCGCACTGGTGCCGGTGCACCCAGTGAACGCGCGCCCGCCGGCCGGCGGCGCAAACGCGGCCCGGTCGGCCACCCCCAATCGGGTGCTTGCGGCCGGCCGCGGCCCGCCCCTACTGTCGGGACTCCCCGGTCATCAAGCACGCTCGTCCATGGAACCACTTGCCAGCACCGTCTCCCGCGTCGCCAACGACACCTACGGCCACTCCCGCCGCCTGATGCCCGAACAGCCCTGGTGGCAGCATCTGGACCCGGCCTTCCACAAGTTCCCCGACGACTTCTATCTGGGCATGAAGGCGCAACTGATGGTGGACGGCACCGCGCTCCTGGACGTGGGCATGCGCACCGCGCTCGCCACCATGGCCACCGGCTTTGCCCTGCCCGGTCTCGCGCTCAACCTGCGGCGCGACCACGCACACTGGCCCTTTTACCAAGCACTGGCCGAGCGCCACGACCCGGCCGCGCTGTTCGCCCGGCCGCAGCACACCGTGCAGGTGCGCCGCCACAAGCCCGGCCTGCTCGACTACCGCCCCAAGGACGGCCGCGTGGAAGTGCTCTCGTTCGAGAGCAACTTCCGCCCGGTGAACCCCGCGCTGCGCGAGGGCTACGCCCGCTTTCGCCGCAACCGCATTGCCTGGGCCGAGCACTGGCGCCACGACGGCCCCGCCCGCCCCACCATCTGCGTGATCCACGGCTTTGTGGCCGACCCCTACTGGATCAACAGCCGCTTCCTGGCGCTGCCCTGGTTTTACAAGCAGGGCTACGACGTACTTTTATACACGCTGCCCTTCCACGGCCGCCGGCAGGAGCGCACCTCGCCGTTTTCCGGCCATGGCTATTTCAGCCACGGCATTGCCCACCTGAACGAAACCATCGCCCATGCCGTGCACGACTTCCGGCTGTATCTGGATTACCTGGAGGCACTGGGCGCGCCCGCCTTCGGCGTGACCGGCATTTCGCTCGGCGGCTTTACCACGGCACTGCTCGCCGCCACCGAAGACCGCCTGGCCTTTGCCGTGCCCAACGTGCCGCTGGCCAGCATTCCCGACCTGATGCTGGAGTGGAACCCGTCCAGCACCGTGCTGCGCGCCACGCTGCGCCTGGGCGGGCAGGACATCCGCCAGATGCGCCACGCCAGCGCCGTGAGCAGCCCGCTTACCTACGCCCCCAAGCTGCCGAAAGAACGGCTGATGATTGTGGCCGGCGCCGGCGACCGCTTCGCCTCGCCCAAGCATTCGCGCCTGTTGTGGGACCACTGGGACCACCCGCGCCTGCACTGGTTCCCCGGCAACCACCTGATTCATCTGGACCAGGGGAAATACCTGAAGGACATGGCCGCCTTCCTGCGCGAGATCGGGTTTGACCGGGAGTGATGCGAACGGGTGTTGATGCGGAATGCGGATTGAAGCGGCGCTGATGGCCCGAGCGCATCGACGTGACTTCTACTGTCGTCCCCGCACCACACAGGGATCTCCGTTAACTGCAGGCAGGCACTAAGCACCCGTCCATCAGCATTGCGGCAAGCCATACCCTTATCTGTCCAACTAAAGACCACGCACCAAGCGCAAGTGGTTGAAATGATGGATGCTCACTGCATAATGCCGAGAGCTACGCACCACGACCGCCCGAACAAGGCAACAAGAGCGATCAGCAATAGAAAATACCCGACAAGCAATCCAGCCAATCTCATAAGGAACTCACGGATGAAAAAAATTATTGCACTTTTGATAACTGCATTAGTAACTGGTTGCGCCACTAATTTTGCAAACAAAGCCCCGACAGAAGTTGCAAACGCCTTAATGGTAAAGAACTCCGAGTTTGACGAAAAAATTACTTACATCGGACCACAAGCATTTTCCGAGACCCGCCGAGGCATTTTCGTTGATAACGAAGTCATTCAGCTCATTGCAGTGAAAGACAAGAAAACAAATCAAGTTTCTTATCTTGTTTACACGCGCATTATGTATTCATCCAACTGGCGTTTCTATAACTCCATCAGCCTGGAAAACGGCACGCAGCTAGCTACAAGCCAACAAAATAGAAAAGTAAACACCTGCACAGGTGCAGGATGTATCTTCACAGAAGAATTTACATTCCCCATTGACAGAGCATCATTAAACATATCTGGCAGTTTTAAATATCGCGCAAACTCAAAATCTGGCGCAGAAAACATTATAACCATAAACAAAAGCTATATAGATGGATTCCTACTAGCCCTAAAAAGACATGAAATCTAGTTTTTAGTGGGCCTTGGAATCCGCAACCATCGCTATCTGGCGACAAATAGTAGACTTTACTTTAAAAAGTACAGCCACATCTTGGCAAGTTATCGGACTAGCTTTTCTACAGCGCTGTTAGACTCAC
>DAIRDY010000244.1:0-3711 GCA_036795935.1 Moraxellaceae bacterium
CCGGCTCAGGCCGCTTCAACGCGGTTGCGGCCACCGTACTTGGCGCGGTACAGCGCACGATCCACGGCATTGATGAAATCGGTCAGGCCACCGGTGTCGGTGGGCTGCGTCGCGCCCACGCCCATGCTGATGGTGACAAGGGGCGCGACCGACGAGCCCTCATGCGGGATGCGTGCATCCTCGATGATCTGGCGGCAGCGTTCGGCCACGGTGCGCGCCGCCTCGAGATCGGTCTCCGGCAGCACCAGCACGAACTCCTCGCCACCATAACGCGCCACGAAATCGCGCGGGCGCGACGCCGCGCCCTCCAGCAGGCGGGCCACGCGGCGCAGGCACTCGTCGCCGGCAACATGGCCGTACTTGTCGTTGTACTGCTTGAAGAAGTCGATATCGAGAATGATCAGGCCAAGCGGCTGGCTGGTGCGGTAGGCACTGGCCCACTCGCGCTCCAGCACCTGGTCGAACATGCGGCGGTTGGAGACATCGGTGAGGCCGTCGCGGTAGGAGAGCACTTCAAGGCGCTGCTGCAGGCGCAGGATTTCCTCTTCGGCCTTCTTGCGCTCGCTGATGTCGAACATGAAGCCGACCAGCGCCTCGACCTCGCCGTTCTTGCGCACCACGTGCACGACATCGCGTATCCACACGAAGTCGCCGCTCTTGGTGAGCGCGCGGTAATCGGCCTCGTGGTCGACGCCGGCCTGCGACTGGGCGACGCAGAAGCTGACCACTTTCTCGCGGTCTTCCTCGTGCATGCGGTCGGCCCAGTCGTTGACCGTCATCCAGCTCTCGGGCGTCCAGCCGAGCAACTCCTGGATCTGCGGGCCGATATAGGTGAACTGCATCGTCTTCCAGTCGATGCGCCAGGGAATGGCCTTGGTGGACTCGAGCAGGGTCTTGTAGACCGCGGCGTCGCTACCCTGTGGCTCCTGTGTGCTCATGATGCCTCTCTCCGCTGCCGGCGGGTTGCGGAGACGGTTCCGCTGCCTTGCCGGCCTGGCGACGTATTCTGCGGCATCCTGCCATCGGGGTACACGGCTCCAGCGCGCACCGGGCTTGACTCAAGACAGCCGGCGCCTACTGGCCGCCGGCACGCGCATACAGGTCTAGCAGGTTTTGCGGCTCGTCGTAGACGATGCGCAGGCCGGCACGCAGGTCGCGACGCATCAGCCGGATCATCATGGTCAGCACGTCGGGCTGGAACTCGCTGGCCGGACGGCCGGTGATCTCCGCGAGGCGCCCGGCAATCACCGCCGCATCGCTGACCACCGGGCAGATGCGGTAGCCGTACTTGCCGCCGATCTGCTCCGGCGCGAGGTCCATGAAGCGGCCGGCCACCTGCTCGAAGAAGCTGAGCGTCAGCCGGTAGGCATTGGCGCCGAGGATGGGCAGGTCGGCCGGCACCGCCTCCTCCTCGTCAAGGATCTGCAGGCGGGTGGCCAGCGTCAGCAACTGGTCGAGCCGGAAGCGTTCGGCCATATGCGGGTTGCCAAGGCGCACGAGGTTGGCAATCAGCTCGCCCAGCGAGGCGTGGCCGATGATGGCCGCGCGCTTGGGCAGCCCGCCCCAGGCGCCGTCGGCACCGCGCGACAGCGCCTCCAGCACCGAGGCATTCTCGAAGCCGCCGCCAGCATGCATGTGCACGACAATCTTGAACGGCGACGGCAGGAAGGTGCGCGCCATGGCCACGAAGGCGCCCACCTGGAAGGGCAGGTAGGTGCCGCGGTCGTCCTCGATGCTGATGCCCTCGATGGGCAGCGTGGACAGGAGTTGCAGCACCTCGCAGGTGCGCTCCGGGTTTTCGGCAAAGGCATCGCAGCCGTCGACGATGTTGATCAGCAATTTCGTGGGGCCGCCGTTGTCACCGCGGATGTTTTCCAGCATCCAGTTCACGCTGGCCACCACGCTGCGCTTCAGCGTCTCGATGTCGTACTGGCCCTGCATGCCGCGGTCGCTGAGGTAAATCTCGTGCAGGCTGTTGGGCACGCCGTAGGCCTGCATCTTCAGCATGGACGGATCGGGTGTGAAATTGCCGGCGGCATCCTGGATGCCGATGGCAGTGAACACATAGCTGCCGGTGATGTCGGCGCCGTTGTCGCGCAGGGTCATCATGAAGTCGTCGTCGACTTCCAGCTCGTCGGCCATGGAGTAGTCCAGCGTGCCGAGCAGCACGTTCTGGAAACCGAACTCCTTCACCTTGGGCAGGATGGCCAGCTTGTCCTCCAGTGTCTGGCCGACGCGCGCGCCCACCGGGTTCTCGCGCAGCGACAGGTCGAGCAGGAAGGGGTTGATGTTGCGCAGGTAGTCGATGCGGTCCTGTGCGGCCTGGTAGTGGGCGCGGGCCTGCTGCATTTTTTCGCTGAAATCCGTGTTCATGTCGTTTTCCTTGTTTTGCATCAGGGGAGGGTCAGGGCTTGAGGCCGGACAGGATGTACTGGATGAGTGCCGGCTGGTCGCGCGCGGCCATGTGGCCTGCATTCATCACCTTGAGCCAGGACAGCTGGCCCGTGCCCTGCACGAAGCCCAGCACCTGCTTGCCGTCGGGCTTCCATTGCGCGGGAGTGGCCGCATGCAGGCCGTAGGCGGCATCGCCCTGCAGCAGCTCCAGCCAGGCCCAGGTACCGAGGAAATTGCAGTCCTTGGCATCGTTGAGCCCGGACACCACCTGCACTTTCAGCCGGTTCTTGCCGTCGAGCAGCAACAGCTTGCGCGTCGGGTCCTGGCCGGCGTCGGGACCACCATCCAGCAACTCCTGCACGACATGCCGGTAGGAGTCGTTCACCGCCGCGGCGTAGTTGTCGGAAATCGGCTGCGACCAGTTTTTCGTGAGCTTCGGATAGTGCGCCGGCACATGCAGCGCCGCGCGCACCTCGGGCGTGTTCAGCCAGGTGTAGATCGGCTTGAATGAAGGATCGGCCGTCTGCGCGGTGTTGGTCATGTACAGGCCGCAGAGCTCCTGTATGGCGTTGTTCACCTGCGGCAGGCGGTCGGCATAGGCGGTGTCCAGCCACTCTTTTTGCGCAGCGGAGATGAGTCCGTGCGTGAAGGCCCAGGTGGTGTCCATGGCCATCTGCACCATGGGGTCGACCCAGGCATCGCAGAGCACCATGGTGCGCAGGTCGATCTTCGCGTAGCCCTTGTTGTTGCCTTCAAGAATGGCGCGGGCCAGCAGCGGGAGATAGGTGCCGGCGTAGGACTCGCCGGCAAGGATGAGCGGCGTTTTCGCGATGTCCGGATGCAGCGCCAGGAAATTGAGCAGCGCCTGGTAGAGCTGGTCGACGCCCTGCTCCACCGAGCGCGGAATGTCGGCGGCATTTTCCGCCACCGACAGCGTCACGCTGAGCGGGTGCTCGAAGACCAGGTAGTTGGCGTGACGGTTCCAGGCCTCCGGACGGCGGCTCAGCGTCTTGCCGTCGGCCGCGATTTCATACGGCCCGTTCTCGAGAAAGAAGCCCCAGAAACTGGAGGAGCCCGGTCCGCCGTTGGTCCAGAGGATGGTGGGCTTTTTTTCGGGATCGGGCGCGCCCACGAACCAGTAGAAGAGTTTTTCGTCGGCCGCGTCGGCACCGTTGTTGCCGGTCTTGCCACGCACCGAGGCGTAACCGGCGAACTGCAGCTCGTCGACGCGGCCATAGCCGGGCAAGGGGCTGACGAGGTCGGGCGGGGCGATTTTCCCGGGGGCGGCCGTGGCGGCGGCCTTCTTGCGGGCGGAAG
>DAIRDY010000245.1:0-3704 GCA_036795935.1 Moraxellaceae bacterium
GCGCCAGCAGCCAGCTGGTGCTGACACTGAGCAATCCCAACAGCGTGCATGCGCTGACCGGCCTTGCCTTCACCGACAACTATCCGGCCGGCCTCGTCAACGTCAATCCGGCCGCGGTCAGCAGCAGCTGCGGCGGCACGCTGGTGGCGACCACCACCGGCATCAGCCTGAGCGGCACCACGCTGGGCGCCGGCGCCAGCTGCAGCATCAGCGCCGAAGTCAGCGCGGCCAGTGCCGGCAGTTACACCAACACCACCGGTACGGTGAGCTCGGGCAATGGCGGTACCGGCAACAGCGCGAGTGCCGTCGTCACCTTCACCACGCTGCCGACCTTGAGCAAGGCCTTTGCCGCCGCCAGCATGCCGGCCGGCGCCGTGACCACGCTCAGCTTCACGCTGACCAACAACGCCAGTGTCGGCATCAGCGACCTTGCCTTCACCGACCTGTTCCCGGCCGGCATGGTGCTGGCCACGCCGCCGGCGCTGACGCCGCCGGCGCCCTGTGGCGGCACGCTGCAGTCGTGGAACGGCAGCACGGCCTCGGCGCTGGCCGCCGGTGCGCCGGGCCTGCGCCTCACTGCCGGCGTGCTGGCCACGCCGGGCGAGACCTGCAGCTTCAGCGTCAATGTCACCGCCGCGGCCGCCGGCAATTACGCGAACACCGCGAGCGGCGTCAGCTCCTCGCTCGGCAGCACCGGCCCGGCCAGCAATACCGCCAACCTTTACGTGCTGGCGCCGCCGACGGTGAGCAAGGCCTTCAGCCCGGCGCCCATCGGCCGTGGCCAGGTGTCGCGCCTCACTGTCACGCTGAACAATCCGAATCCGCTGGCGATCACCGGTGCCGGCTTCACCGACAGCTATCCGGCCGGCCTCGTCAACGCGGCGAGCCCGGCGGCCAGCTCCAGCTGCGGCGGCACGCTGACGGCCAGCCCCGGCGGCGGCAGCCTGGCACTGGCTGGCGGCAGCATTCCGGCCAACGGCAGCTGCACCGTGGCCGCCGATGTCACCTCGAACACGGTCAACCTTGGCGGCTATGTGAACACCATTGCAGCCGGCGGCGTGACCACGGCCAATGCCGGCAGCAACAGCGCGCCGGCCTCGGCCACGCTGGTGGTGAATGCCACGCCGACCATCAGCAAGAGCTTCAGCTTCGATGTCAGCAACGCCACCACCACGCTGACACTGGTCATCACCAACAACCACACGGCCGGCGTCAGCGGCCTGAGCTTCACCGACCTGTTCCCGAGCGGCATGCTGGTTGATGCCACGCCCACGCTCAGCAATGGCTGCGGCGGCACCGTCGAGTCCTGGAACGGCAGCACGGGCAGTGCGCTGGCCGCCAATGCGCCGGGCATACGCCTGACCGGCGGCGCGATTGCCGCTGCCTTTCCCGCCAGCTGCACGCTCAGCCTGCGCGTGCGCGTGACCAGCGGCGGCGTATTCCAGAACCAGGCCAGCGGCGTCACGCTGACCACGCCCTTTGCCGGCACCGGCTCGCCCAGCAACATTGCCAGCGTGATCGCGCCCATCGTCACCAAGACCTTCACGCCCAACACCGTGGGCGCGAACGATCTTTCGCGCATGGAAATCCAGTTCACCAATCCCTCGCCCGGCACGGCGCTGACCAGCCTGGCGATCACCGACAACTATCCGGCGGGTACGGTCAGTGCTGCCCTGATGCAGAACGCGCCGGCGCCGAATGTCAGCAACAGCTGCGGCGGCACGGTGACGGCGGCGGGCAGCGGCAATTCGCTCAGCCTGAGTGGCGGCAGCCTCGGTCCCGGCCAGGTCTGCAGCGTCGAAGTCGATGTGCGCGCCAATCCGGCGACGCTGCCCGACACCTATTACAACGTCACCGGCCGCGTGCGCTCGGCGCAGGGCATCGGCACCACCGCCGCCGATGCGCTCTACATCGTGCGGGCGCCGACCATCAGCAAGTCGTTCCTGAGCAGCCCGGTGACGCTCTCCGGCGGCACGGCAACCTCGGTCATGCGCATCGTGGTCGAGAGCAACCATTCCTCGGCACTGGCCGGCGTGGCACTGACCGACGTGTTCCCGGTGACGCCCGGGCAGATGCGCTATGTCAACACCGTGAGCAACGGCTGCGGCGGCACGCTGACCGATCATCTGGGCAATGCGCTGGTGGCCAACAGCAGCGCCGGCCTGCGCCTGAGCGGCGTCAGCCTCGCGGCCAACCAGGTGTGTACGCTCGATGTCACGGTGTCGGTGCCGGTGGCCGGCACCTATCTCAACCAGACCTCGGGCGCCACTGCCACCACCACCGGCTTCACCTCGCCGGGGCCGAACAGCAATATTGCGACGCTGGTGGCCAACCTCGCGGCGCCGGTGGTGAGCAAGTCGTTTGCCGTGGCCGAAGCCGGCATCAATGTGCCGGTGCTGATGACGATCACGCTCAGCAATCCGAACAGCAGCGCCATCACCGGTGTCAATTTCACCGACAGCTATCCGGGCAGCATGGTGAATGCGGCGGCCCCGGCGCTGGCCAGCGACTGCGGTGGCAGTGCCACGGCGGCTGCCGGCAGCAGTGCGCTGAGCCTGGTGGCGGGCAGCATTCCGGCCAGCGGCAGCTGCAGCCTGAGCGTGCTGGTGACGGCGACGGCGCCCGGTGCGCTCACCAACAGCACCGGCCCGGTCACGGCCGGCAATGCCAATACCGGCGTTGCCGCCAGTGCCGGCATCACCTTCCTGCTGCCGCTGACGGTGGCCAAGGCCTTCACGCCGGCCGCCATCTACACCGGCAATACCAGCGTGCTCAGCATCACGCTGGGCAACCCGAATCCGCTGCCGGTGCAGGGCGCGGCCTTTACCGACAGCTATCCGGCCGGGCTGCTGAACACGGCGAATCCGCAAGCCGCCTCCAGCTGCGCCGGTGCCAGCCTCAGCGCGAGTGCCGGTGGCAGCAGCCTGAACCTGGCGTCGGTTCAGGTGCCCGCCAACGGCAGCTGCACGTTCACGGTGAACGTGACGGCCGCCAGCGCCGGCAATTACCTCAACAGCACGGGGCCGGTGAGCACGACCAATGCCGGCAGCACGCCGGCGGCCACGGCCACGCTGGCCGTCTCGCTGCCCTTGCCGCAACTGGGCGTGCTGAAGCTGGTCAGCGTGGTGTCCGACCCCTTCAACAACACGAGCTTCCCCAAGTCCATTCCCGGGGCGGTGTCGGCCTACAGCATCCGCGTCAGCAACAGCGGCCCGGGCCCGGTCGACAGCAACACGCTGCTGGTCACCGATGCGTTGCCGGCGGAAGTCGAGCTTTATGTCGGTGACCTGGCCGGTGCCGGGCTCGGGCCGGTGGTATTCACCGACGGCACGCCGGCCAGCGGCCTGTCCTGGGTGTTCACGGCGCTCGGCAACCTGAGCGACAGCATCGAGTTCTCGAATGACGGCGGTGCCAGCTGGAATTACGAACCGGTGCCGGATGCCGACGGTTTCGATGCCGCCGTCACCCATGTCCGCCTGCGCCCGTCTGGCAGCCTGAATGCCAGCGGTGGCGGCGATCCCTGGGCCGAGTTCCGCTTCCACGTGCGGGTGAAATAAGCCACGACAGGCGTGTCGTCCGTGACAGCCTGCTGAAAAGCGTTTTCAGCAGGCGGATAAAAAAAGCCCGCAGCATGCTGCGGGCTTTTTCTTGGGGCGCATGAGGCGGCGCCGGCGGCTCAGCCGATGCGCCGTCCCAGCGCTTCG
>DAIRDY010000246.1:0-3702 GCA_036795935.1 Moraxellaceae bacterium
CACTCAAGCAGTGCGCGCTCCGGCGGGAAGAACGCCAGGCAGTGGCGGCGCAGGCGCGAGATCGGTGGTGTAGGCGGCTGGCGACGGCTCTCGCAGAGCGAGGGGTCAAGGTGCTGCCGGATGAACAGCGCGATGGCGACGTCGGCCTGGCGCCGACTGGCATAAGGGCCTTCAAGCGAGCCTTCGCGGGTGAGGAAGAAGAAGCGGCCGTTTTCGCTGATGACGCGGTCGCTGCGGAAATGCACGCCGTCCTGCGGATCGCTGTTGCGCATGCTCATGACGCCGACTCCCTGACTGCCTGTTGACGGTTTTTTCGAGTCTAGTGCGCCGTGGCCGGCGTGCACGTGGCTCGTACCGTCAATGAAAGCAGGGGCGACGGGCGGCACCCATCCCGCCAAAGTACAGGTTTAAGAAAAGCAGGCCTTATTCCTTGTCCAGCATGTGGCCCATCTTGTCCTGCTTGGTGTCGAGGTAGTGCTCGTTGTGCGGGTTGCGGCCGGTCATCAGCGGCACGCGCTCGGCGACGGTGATGCCGTGCGCCTCCATGGCCGCCACCTTGCGCGGGTTGTTGGTCATCAGGCGCACGGCCGTCACACCGAGGTGGGCCAGCATGTCCTCGCACATCGAGTACTCGCGCAGGTCGGGCGCAAAGCCCAGCTGCTCGTTGGCCTCGACGGTGTCGGCGCCGCCGTCCTGCAGCGCATAGGCGCGCACCTTGTTGACGAGGCCGATGCCGCGGCCTTCCTGGCGCAGGTAGAGAATGACGCCCCGGCCCTCGGCGGCCACCTTGGCCATGGCGGCCTCCAGCTGCGGGCCGCAGTCGCAGCGCAGGCTGCCGAAGCCGTCGCCGGTCAGGCATTCCGAGTGCACGCGCATCAGTACCGGGGCGCCATCGGCCAGCTCGCCCATGCTGAGCGCGACATGCTCCTTGCCGGTGTCCGGCTCCTCGAAGGCATGGATGGTGAAGACGCCATGGCGGGTGGGCAGGCGGGATGCGGCGACGAAGACGACAGGCACGGACGGCTCCCGGGATGAAGGGGTGGCGATTGTAGCAGCCCGCATCGCGCTGGGGAGTGAACAGGCGGTGCCGCCAGCGTCCATGTGGGCCCCTAGCGCTCGGACAGGCGCAGCCGGTTCTGCTCCTGCTGCAGGTTGACCCGGGACAGGAAGGTCATGCCGAGCAGGATGGGCGAGACCCGGGGCGCCTCGCGCACATTGGCGATCACCCCGCGCAGCTCGATGGGGCCGAGCTTGACCCGCTCCAGTACCACCTGCCAGGAGCGCACGGTGCCGCCGGCCGTCTGCGTCTGTCCGGGCTGGCCGAGACGAAGGTAGTCGATGCCGAGGGCGCGCGCGTCCTCGGTGGTCATGGACACCAGGTTGGCGCCGGTGTCGATCAGGAAGTCGGCATTGCGGCCGTTGATCTGGCCGGTGGCGATGAACTGGCCGTTGCCGTTCATCACCACCTCGATGCTGGCGCCGGCGGCGCGGGCGCTGATGGGGCCGGTGTCCATGCCCATGCCGAGCCGGCGTTCGCGGCCGTTGATGCGCAAGAGCGCGTCCTGGCGCGTGACCTCGACCACGGTCACGGCACCCGCGCTCTCGCCGGCGGCGAGCATGTGCTTGTCGCCCTCGATGCGCAGGATGGCCTTGCTGCCGATCAGGCCGATCACCGTCACATGCGGGTCGTCGCGGCTGGCCAGCGCCGGGCCGCTCACCAGCAGCAAGAGCAGCGACAGCAGGCAGGGGAGCTGGGCGGGCAGGCGCATCGCAGGTCTCGGGCAGGTCAGAGGAAACGGAGCAGGCCGTAGAGGCAGGCGGCGGCCAGGGCGCCGGCCACCAGGTCGTCGGCCATGATGCCGAGGCCGCCGTGCACCTTCCGGTCCAGATAGCCAATCGGCCAGGGCTTGGCAATGTCGAACAGGCGGAACAGTGCAAAGCCCGCGACGAGTGCGAGCAGGCTGCGCAGGTCCCAGGCCAGTACCGGCACCAGCGGCCACAGCGCGAGCCACTGCCCGGCGAACTCGTCCCAGACGATGCGGCCGTCGTCATGCACGTCCAGTGCGCGCGCGGCATGGCCGCAAATGGCGATGCCGGCCACCGCTGCCACGAGCAGCACGGCGCCGTAGGCCAGCGGCGTCAGCAGCGCCAGCAGCGGAAAGCACAGTAGTGCCGCCAGCGAGCCCATGGTGCCGGGCGCCTTGGGGGCGAGGCCCGAGCCGAAGCCGAAGGCCAGCAGTTGCAGGGGGTCGCGCAGGTCGGGTCGGTTCATGCGGGGGCTCAGAAATGGGTGAAGCCGGCGACCGGCAGGGTGACGGCGGCGCCGTCGCGGAAAAGGCGCAGGCCGGCGTCCTCGGTGATGCGGCCGATGCAGGTGGCGCCGAGTGCCGTCACCGCCTCGCGGGCGCTGGCGGGGGCAGTGAACAGCAGCTCGTAGTCGTCGCCGCTGGTGAGCGCGAGGACGTCGGCAAAGCCTGCATCGATGGCAGCGAGCGCGTCGCTGCGCGGCAGCCGGTCGAGCGCAAGCTCGGCGCCGACGCCGGAGGCTACAAGCAGGTGCCCAAGGTCCTGCGCCAGGCCGTCGGAGATGTCGAGGCAGGCGCTGGCCACGCCGCGCAGTGCCCTGCCGGTGGCCAGTCGTGGCTCGGGGCGGTTGAGGCGCGCGAGCACGTGCGCGGCGTGTGCGTCGCTGAGGGTGTCGGGCCACTGCCCGAGCACGAGGCGCAGGCCGAGGCCGGCATCGCCCAGCGGGCCGCTGACATAGAGATCGTCGCCGGCGTGTGCGCCGTCGCGGCGCAGCGCACTGCCGGCCGGCAGCACGCCCATGGCGGTCACGGTGATGCTCAAGGGGCCGCGCGTGGTGTCGCCGCCGACCAGCGTCACGCCCTCGCGCCCGGCGAGCGCGAAAAAGCCGCGAGAAAATTCTGCGAGAAAGGACGCGTCGGCCGTCGGCAGCGTCAGCGCCAGTGTCAGCCAGCGCGCCTCGGCGCCCATCGCGGCGAGATCGGACAGGTTCACCGCCAGGGCCTTCCAGCCGATGTCGAAGGGCGCGGCGTCGTCGGGGAAGTGGCGGCCGGCGACCAGCGTGTCGGTGGTGACGGCCAGTTCGTGGCCGGGCGGCACCGCCAGCAGCGCGGCATCATCGCCAATGCCGCGCACGACGCCGGGCGCGGCGCCGGCGCGGGTGAAATACGTCCGGATCAGGTCGAATTCACCGGGCGCGGCCATGATGCGCCTCAGCCCTGCTCGCGCTCGAGGCGGCGGTGTTCGCGCGCCACGCCGTCGAGAATGCCGTTCACGTACTTGTGCGACTCGGTGGCACCAAAATCCTTGGCCAGCTCGATGCCTTCGTTGATGACCACGCGGTAGGGCACGTCGATGCGGTGCAGCAGCTCATAGGTGCCGATGCGCAGGATGGCGCGCTCGACATGGTCGAGCTCGTGGAACTTGCGGTCGAGATGCGGCATGAAGGCATCGTCGATGGCTTCCTGCGCTTTCGTGATCTCGTGAATGAGCTCGTGGAAATAGTCGAGGTCGACCTTGTGCATGTCGTTCTCGATGCGATAGCGCGCCTCGATCTCGAACACGGGATTGCCCGATATCGCCCATTCATACAGCGCCTGCAGCGCAAAGCGGCGCGCCTTGCGGCGTGCCGAGGGCTTGATGCCGGGAGTGTGGTTCTTGTTCACGTTCACTTTACCT
>DAIRDY010000247.1:0-3688 GCA_036795935.1 Moraxellaceae bacterium
TTTCGTCAGTCATGGCACGCACGCGGCCGTAGTGCATGCCGGCGAGCACGAGGTCCCCCGACTTCAGCGTGCCACGCTGCACCAGCAGCGATGCCACGGCGCCACGACCCTTGTCGATACGGGCCTCGACCACCACGCCCTGCGCCGGACCTTCGACCGATGCCGTCAGTTCCAGCACTTCAGCCTGCAGCAGGATGGCATCGAGCAGGGCATCGACGCCCTCGCCGGTGTGCGCCGACACCTTCACCACCTGGGTGTTGCCGCCCCACTCTTCCGGCACGATTTCCTTCACCGTGAGCTCGTTAAGCACGCGATCCGGATCCGCCGAGGGCTTGTCCATCTTGTTGATGGCCACAATCATCGGCACGCCCGCAGCACGCGCATGGTCGATGGCTTCGGCCGTCTGCGGCATCACGCCGTCGTCAGCCGCCACCACGATGACCACGATGTCGGTGGCCTTGGCACCGCGCGCGCGCATCGAGGTGAACGCGGCGTGGCCCGGGGTATCCAGGAAGGTGATGACGCCACGCGGCGTCTCGACGTGATAGGCGCCGATATGCTGGGTGATGCCGCCGGCTTCGCCGGCCGCCACCTTGGCGCGACGGATGTAGTCGAGCAGCGAGGTCTTGCCATGGTCGACATGACCCATGATGGTGACCACCGGCGGACGGGTCGTGCCTTCGCCGTGATGCTGCAGCGCGGCATCCTTCAGGGAGTCTTCGACCGCGGTCTCGCTGACGAACTTCGGGTTGTGACCCAGTTCCTCGACCACGAGACCGGCCGTCGCCTGGTCGATGACCTGGTTGGCCGTGACCATCTCGCCCATTTTCATGAGCACCTTGATGACCACCTTGGACTTGAGCGCCATCTTCTGCGCCAGGTCGGCCACGGAAATGTTTTCACCGATGGTGACGTCGTACACCTGTTTCTCCACCGGCTTCTCGAAACCGTGCTGCTTGGACAGCGAACTGCTGAGGGTGCGGGCCACAGGCTTGAACACCTGCTCCTCCACACGTTTCTTGCCGCCCTTGGCCTTGCCACCGGGGGTGCGGCCACCGCCACGACGGATCTCGCGATCCTCGCGCGCAAACGAATCTTCATAGGCCGTGCCGACGATGCCGCGCGCCAGCGGCACATCGACGGTCGGCGCCGATGCATCACCACCACGCTGCTCGATTTCCTCGGCAATGCGGCGAGCCTGCTCCAGCGTCTTCTGGCGGGCCTTTTCTTCGGCCTCCAGGCGCAGTTTCTCTTCCTGCTTGCGACGTGCTTCCTCGGCCGCACGCTGGCGGGCCTCTTCAGCCTCGCGCTTCGCACGCTCTTCAGGCGTTTCGTCCAGCAGCTTAGCGACAGCGCCGATCTTGGGCACGGACAGCTTCTTGTCCTTGGCACCCTTGTTCGCCGCCTCATGGGCACGACGCGCCTCTTCGGCCGCCTTGCGCGCCTCTTCTTCGGCAGCGGCAATGCGCGCCTCTTCCTCGGCACGCCGCACCGCTTCTTCGGCAGCCAGACGCTCCTCTTCCGCCTTGCGCGCGGCTTCTTCGGCTTCGCGCGCCGCGTCCTCCTGCTCGTCGAGCGCGGAACGCTTCACATAGGAGCGCGTCTTGCGCACTTCCACGTTGACGGTCTTGGCCTTGCCGCCAGCCGCGGGCGCCACCTTCAGCGTGGTGGTTTCCTTGCGCTTGAGCGTGATCTTCTTGGGCTCGGCATCCGACTCGCCATGCGCGCGCTTCAGGTGCGCCAGCAGTTGCTGCTTCTCGACATCGGAAACAGGGTCGTCCGCATTCTTGTGCGCAAGACCTGCGTCCTGCATCTGTGCCAGCAGGGTTTCCACCGGACGACCCACGGTCTCGGCCAGTTGTTTGACGGTCACTTCAGCCATCTAGCGTTTCTCTCCGCTTCGCTCGGCATGCTTTCTGGGGTGCCCGCGGGCCGCATTACGCGCCATGCCACGAACACCACTTCCCCGCAGGGAAAGGAATACTGCTATCGCCCGTCAGGGCGGGTGTTACTGGAACCAGGGTTCGCGCGCCTTCATGATCAGCTGGCCAGCCTTTTCAGCATCCAGCCCTTCGATGTCAGCGATGTCGTCAATGGCCTGCTCGGCCAGATCTTCCATTGTTACCACGCCACGCGCCGCCAGATCGAAAGCCAGCTTGCGCGTCATGCCTTCCATGCCGAGCAGGTCTTCCGCCGGCTCCTTGCTGTTCTCTTCAGAGACCAAGGCGCGGGTCAGCAGGGCATCCTTGGCGCGCTGGCGCAGGGCATTGACGATGTCCTCGTCGAACTCTTCGATGCCCAGCATTTCTTCCAGCGGCACATAGGCCACCTCTTCCAGCGAGGTGAAGCCCTCGTTCACGAGGATGGCGGCGATATCTTCATCGACATCGAGATCACGCATGAAGACTTCGACATACTGCTGGGCTTCGCTTTCGTGCTTGGCCTGGGCATCTGCCACCGTCATCACGTTCAGGCGCCAGCCGGTCAGCTCAGAGGCAAGGCGGATGTTCTGGCCGCCACGACCGATGGCCATCGCCAGCTGGTCTTCCTCGACCGCCACGTCCATGGCGTGCGAGTCCTCGTCGATGACGATGGAAGCCACTTCCGCCGGCTGCAGCGCATTGATGACGTACTGGGCAGGATTGTCATCCCAGAGCACGATGTCGACACGCTCGCCCGCGAGTTCGCCGGACACCGCCTGCACACGCGCCCCGCGCATGCCGATACAGGCACCCTGCGGATCGATACGCTGGTCATTGGTCTTCACGGCAATCTTGGCGCGCACACCCGGATCACGGGCAGCACCACGGATCTCGATGATTTCTTCACCGATTTCCGGCACTTCAATCCGGAAAAGTTCGATCAGCATGGCGGGGCGGGTGCGCGACAGCAGCAACTGCGAACCGCGACCTTCGGCGTTGACATCAAAAAGGACAGCACGCACGCGCTCGCCGATGCGGAAGGCCTCACGCGGAATCATTTCGTCACGCCCGAGATAGGCCTCGGCATTGCCGCCGAGATCCAGGATCAGGCCGTCACGGGTGGTCTTCTTGACCACGCCGGAGAGAATCTCGCCGATGCGGTGACGATAGGCATCCACCACCAGCGCGCGCTCGGCTTCGCGCACCTTCTGCACAATGACCTGCTTGGCCGTCTGTGCCGCGATGCGGCCGAACTCGATGGAGGGCACCTGCTCTTCGCGCACGTCACCCAGCTTCATGCCCTCACCCTCGACATCACTGATGGCGAGCTGCATGGCCGGAATCTCGTGATCCTCGTCGGCCACCACGGTCCAGCGACGGAAGGTGTCGTATTCGCCGGTCTTGCGGTTGATGGCAACGCGCAGGTCGATCTCGTCAGTGTTGTACTTCTTCTTGGTGGCGGCCACCAGCGCCTGCTCGAGCGCCGTGAAGATCACTTCACGAGACACGCCCTTCTCGTTGCTGACCGAGTCAACCACCATCAGGATTTCTTTGCTCATGGTTCGTTCCTGTCCGGACCTAGCGTTTCGATTCACTTCGTTTGCCGGCAGCGTCAGGCTGCGACCCACACCGGCGACCTGCCGCGACCTCAGGCCGGCGGCACCACATGACCCTTGTCGATCAGCGCAAAGGGCACGCTGACCGCCTCCGCCTCGACCTGCAGCACGACCGCATCATCCGTCACCTGCTGCACGACACCCGTGTAC
>DAIRDY010000248.1:0-3681 GCA_036795935.1 Moraxellaceae bacterium
GCCCTCAGGCCACCGCCGGCACATGCCCCTGCACGCGTGCCGTCACCTCGGCATCGGTGATGTAGCCGTGCTGCACGAACCAGGCAATCGCATCGAGCAGCGTTTCCTCGACCGGACGCACGGTGAGGCCGAGTTCGCGCCGCGCCTTGCTGGCATCGCCGATCAGGCCTTTCTTGGTGACCTCGAGTTCCACCGGCGTGGTGAACGGGGCCTTCTTGGTGACATTGGCCAGGAGCGTGGCAACCAGTGCCAGCGGCTTCAGCGCATCTGGCGGCAGCACCACGAGGCGGCGCTTGAGGCCGGTCAGGCGCAGGCAGCGGCGCACGATGTCGGCATGCGTGTAGTTCTCGCCGCCCAGGATGTAGCTCTCGCCCGTGCGGCCCTTTTCCAGCGCCAGCACATGGCCCATGGCGCAGTCGCGCACGTCGATGTAGTTGGCCTCGGTGTCCAGCGCCAGCGCCAGCGGCGTCTTGAACATCTCGGTGATGATCTTGCCGGTGGGCGTGGGGCCGACATCGCCGGGGCCCACCGGACAGGCCGGGCAGACGATGACCAGGTCCAGCCCCTTGCGCGCATAGCTCTCGGCCAGGCGGTGCGACTCGTACTTGGTGCGGCTGTAATGCGATTCGCTGAGCGCGAAGGAAGAACGCTCGGTGCAGGCGGTATCCAGGCCCTGGCCCGCGAACACCGCGAACGAGCTGGTGTAGACCACGCGCTGCACGTTCTGCTTCATGCACTCCTCGAGCACGAGGCGGGAGCCGTCGACATTCACGCGGTCCATCAGCGACATGTCGGGCAGCCACAGCGCATAGATGGCCGCGAGGTGGAACACCGCGTCGCAGCCGGCCACTGCCCGCTTCACGTCGAGCGGATTCAGCAGGTCGCCCGGCACGAGCTCGAGGCCGTCGACACCGCGCAGGTTGAGCAGGTTTTCCTTGGGCAGGTGCAGCACGCGCACGCGCGCCTCGGGATAGCGGCGGCGCAGGACCTTGACGACATTGGAGCCGATGAAACCGGCACCGCCGGTGACGAGGATCTGCTTGGGGGCGTGGTCGGGCGAGAAGGCAGCGGTCATGGCGATGTTCTTCTTGTGGGCCTTGAGGATGCTCCCGAGTCTGCCCAGCCCCATGGCCTGCGGCCAGTACCGCAGGTGACACCGGATTGACCGGTCAGCACATCGGCACGGCGCCCCGACCGGCCCCTCCCCTCAGCCGTAGCGGCGGTCGGCCACGAAGGGATTGCTGCGGCGCTCCTCGCCGATGGTGGACATGGGGCCGTGGCCGGGAATGAACTGCACGTCGTCGCCCAGCGTGAACAGCTCGCGCCGGATGGCGTCGACCAGGGTCTGGTGGTCGCCACCGGGGAAATCGGTGCGGCCGATGGAGCCGGCAAAGAGCACGTCACCGACAATCGCCAGCCGGCCCGCAGGCTCGAAGAACACCACATGGCCCGGGGTGTGGCCCGGGCAGTGCCGCACCTCGAGCACAAGCTTGCCGACCTGCACAGTGTCGCCCTGCCCCAGCCAGCGCGTGGGCACGAAGGGCCGGGACGGGCGGAAGCGGAACATCGCTGCCTGCTGCGCCAGGCCGTCGATCCAGAACTGGTCGCCGGGATGCGGGCCGATGATGGGCAGGCCGTGGCGCTCGGCCAGCTCGGCCGTGCCGCCGGCATGGTCGATATGGGCATGGGTGAGCAGGATCTGTTTCAGCTGGACACCGGCTGCCGCCACCGCCGCCTCGATGCGCTCGAGGTCGCCGCCCGGGTCGACCACGGCAGCCTCTTTCGTGGCCTCGCACCAGATGAGCGTGCAGTTCTGTTCGAAGGGGGTGACGGGGATGATGCGGTAGGGCATGACGGACTCCGGTGGCCAGGCGCCGATTATGCCGCATCCGTCGCCGTGCACTGCCGTCCCTGCGCTTGACCGGCAGCGCACCGCAGGCCTTAACTCGGGGCAATCCTGCCGCTGCCCGGCGGCCTTCCACCCGAAGAAGACCATGCAGAAGAAGCCCATGCGCACACGCTCCCGCGTGCTGATCACCCTGGCCCTGGTGCTTGTCGCGCTGGCCTTGCTCGTGTTCCGGCCCTGGTCACCGTGGTCGCCCTGGGGCATGAACCAGCTGTTCTGGGCCGGGCAGCGCGTCGACAACTTCCGGCACCTGGACCGGCTGTTTCCCGCACGCCTGCTTGTGCCCTCGCCGACGCCGCAGCCCTGGCCGGTGGCCGCCACGCCGCGGCCGCTGCCGACCAGCTATGTGTTCGAGGGCGAAGTGCGCCTGACCGAGGCCTTCCTCGAGCGCACGGTCACCACCGGCCTCCTGGTGCTGAAGGACGGCGCCATCGTGCACGAGGCCTACCGGCGCGGCGCCGATGCCGGCAGTACGCTGACCTCGTGGTCCGTCGCCAAGAGTTTTGTCGCGACGCTGGTGGCGATTGCCCTGAAGGAAGGTGACATCGGCGCGCTGGACGACAAGGCGTCGCTGTACGTGCCGGAGCTGGAAGGCCAGGCCTATGGCGAGGCGCGTATCCGTGACTTGCTGCGCATGGCCAGCGGCGTGAAGTTCAGCGAGGTCTACACCGACCGCAGCGCCGACATCCACCGCGTGTTCTACAAGACCTTCGTCTTCAACATGGGCATCGACGAGGCGGCCAGCCCCTATACGGCCGCGGTGCCACCCGGCACCCGCTTCGGCTACAACAGCATGGACACGCAAATCCTGTCCTGGGTGCTGCGCCGTGCCACTGGCCAGGCGCTCACCGACTATGCGCAGGAAAAGCTCTGGGCGCCGCTCGGCATGGAAAGCCCCGGCTTCTGGAACACCGACTACGAAGGCACCGAACTCGGCTACTGCTGCCTGAACATCACGCTGCGCGACTATGCGCGACTCGGCCAGCTCTACCTGCAGCAGGGCGTGTGGAACGGCGTGCCGCTGCTGCCTGCGGACTGGGTGCGCGAAAGCACGCAGCGCCCCGAACCCTGGCTCGCTGCCGGCAATTACTTCCCGGAACGCGGTTATGGCTACCACTGGTGGCTGCCGAAAAATCCGGACCGCGAATTCTTTGCCAACGGGGTCTGGGGCCAGAGCATCTGGGTGGACGAGAAAACCGGCACCGTCATCGTCAAGACCAGCGTCGATCCCGACTTCCGCGCCCATACCGCCGAGATGATCGAAGTGATGCGCGCGATTGCCGCGCACATGGGCCGCCCGGCCGTCGCCCCCTGAGCCGGCGACGCCCGCCGGCCGTCTCTCCGCCTGGCCGCAAGCGCTCTTCTCAGCCCGCTGGCTTGCGGCGCACGTACAGCGTCTTCTCCACGCAGGCGACCAGCGTGTCGTCCTCGTCACGCACCTCCACCGTGTACACCGGCCGCAGCGCTTCTCCGCTGGCAGCCGCGGCACGCAGGCGGGCGACCTCGTCAGCCGTGAGGCGGAAACGCGCACGCACCGTGCCGCGGCCCGGACGCCGGAAGTCGATGCGGGCCGCCTGGTCCCAGACGATGTAAGCGGGCCCCAGGTTCTGCATCAGCATCAGCATGAAGAAAGGGTCGGTCATCGCGTACAGGCTGCCGCCGAAGTGCACGCCCACGTAATTGCGGTTGAACCAGCGCAGGCGCATGGCGACATCAATCGCCAGGAAGTCGTCGCTGATGTGCTCGACGCGGATGCCGGCCCCGAGGAAGGGCGG
>DAIRDY010000249.1:0-3663 GCA_036795935.1 Moraxellaceae bacterium
CTCAACGGCCTGTTCGGTGGCAGCGGTGGCGGCGGCAGCGACATGAAGGAGGCCGACTTCTTCAAATGGGCCGGCATCGGCGTGCTCGTGCTGTGGGCCGTGTTCGGCTTTTATCGCGTCGAGCAGGCCGAAGAAGCCGTGATCTTCCGTTTCGGCAAGGTCTACGGCACGCAGACCGCCGGCCTGCACTGGAACCCGCCGCTGATCGACCGGGTGCAGAAGGTGAACATCCAGCGCGTCGAGCAGTCCTCGCTGAACGCAACCATGATCACCGAAGACGCCAACATCGTGGACATCGCGCTGTCTGTGCAGTACCGCGTCAGCGACGCCAAGAATTACCTGATGCAGGTATCCGATCCCGAGGCCAGCCTGATCCATGCCTCCGAGTCGGCACTGCGCCATGTCGTCGGCTCCTCGAAGATGGTCTACATCCTGAACGAAGGCCGCGCGACCATTGCGCGCGATGTGCAGCCGCGCCTGCAGAACTACCTCGACAGCTACAAGACCGGCCTCACGGTGACCGGCGTCAACGTGCTGGAAGCGCTGCCGCCCAAGGAAGTGAAAGCCGCGTTCGACGACGTGATCCGCGCCAAGGAAGACAAGGAGCGCCTGAAGAACCAGGCCGAAACCTATGCCAACGGCATCGTGCCGGAAGCACGCGGCCAGGCCGCGCGCCTGCTCGCCGAGGCCGAGGGCTACAAGCTGGAAGTGGTGGACCGCGCCACCGGTGACGCCTCGCGCTTCGACCAGCTGATCAACGAATACCGCAAGGCCCCGGGCGTGACCCGCACCCGCCTCTACCAGGAAACCATGGAGTCCGTGCTCGGCAAGACCACCAAGATCGTGGTCGAGGGCGGCAACAACCAGATGCTTTACCTACCGCTGGACAAGATGGTGCCGCCGCCCGGGGTGGCGCCGATCCCGGCCGCCGCGCCGCCGGCAGCGGAAACCCAGGCCCCGTCCTCGGGCCGCAGCACCAGCCGACTGGAGAGCCGCTCATGAGCCCGCGTCAGACCACCCTGCTGCTGATCACTGCCCTTGTGCTGATGATCGCCAACGGCAGCCTCTTCACCATCAAGGAAACCGAGCGCGGCGTGCTGCTGCAGTTCGGCGAGGTGATCCGCGCCGACCTCAAACCCGGCCTGCACTTCAAGGCGCCACTGATGCACGAGGTGCGCAAGTTCGACGCGCGCACCCAGGTCAGCGACTCCGAGCGCACCGAATACCTGACCAAGGAAAGCAAGTTCCTGATTGTCGACGCCTATGTGATGTGGCGCGTGTCCGACGTGCAGCGCTACTTCACCAATACCGGTGGCGACCGCGGCAAGGCGGAAATGCTGCTCATGCCGCGCGTGAAGGACGGCCTGAAGAACAAGGTCTCCGAGCGCACGGTGCATGAGGTGGTGTCCGGCCAGCGCGACAAGCTGATGACCGACCTCACGCGCGAGGTGAACGCCCTCGCCATCAAGGAGTTCGGCATCGAGGTGGTGGACGTGCGCGTCAAGCGCGTGGATTTCCCGACCTCGATTTCCGAGTCGATCTACAACCGCATGCGCACCGAGCGCGAGCGCGAGGCGCGCGAACACCGCTCGCAGGGCACGGAAATCGCCGAGACCATCAAGGCCGAGGCCGACCGCGCGCAGCGCGTCATCCTCGCCGAGGCCTACCGCAAGGCGGAAACGCTGCGCGGTGAAGGCGACGCCGAGGCCGCCGCGATTGCCGCGCGCGCCTTCGGCAAGGATGCGGAGTTCTACAAGTTCTACCGCTCGCTGCAGACCTACCGCGCCAGCTTCAGCAAGCCGTCGGACGTGATGGTGCTGAAGGGCGACAGCGAATTCTTCCGCTACCTGCGCCAGCCGGATCGCTGAGTCCGGCCCCTGCGACAAGGCCCGCTTCGGCGGGCCTTGTTGTTTCCGGCGCCCGGCCGGATGGGCGCTGCACGGCGGGAGTGCCGCATCACCGCCCGGCATCCGCAGGGAATCACCCCTCGCTGCGCCGCCCCCACCGCAGCGACGGCCGTGCCGGCGCAATCGCATCGCCAGCTGACGCCGCCCGTTGCCCCGGCGCCGCTTTGCCGCTTCAATCGCGTTTTCTCCCAGCCCCGGCGGTTTTCGTGATACGCGGCCTGCTCATCCTCCTGCTCTGCCAGTTCGCCGGCGAGGCCATTGCCCGCGGCATCGGCCTGCCCGTGCCCGGTGCCGTCATCGGCATGCTGATCCTGTTCATCGGCCTCATCGTCCGCCGCGGCGTGCCGGCGGACCTGGAGCAGGTCAGCCAGACCGTGCTCAAACCGCTGTCGCTGTATTTCGTGCCGGCCTCGGTCGGCATCATGACCATGGGGCCGCTGCTGGCGCAGGAAGGTGCACGCATCGTGCTGGTGATGGTGCTCGCGACGCTGCTGCCACTCGTGCTTTGCGGCTATGGCCTGGACCGCTGGCTGCGCCGCCGGGGACTGTCATGAGCCTGCTGGAGTCGCTGCTGGCCTCGCCGGTGCCCTGGCTGATCGCCACCTTTGCCGCCTTCGAGGCGGGCAACTGGGCCTTCCGCAAACTCGGCGAGCCGGTCTGGGCGCCACCGCTGCTGATCGCGCTGGCGCTGCTGATCGGCGGCCTGCTCGTCACCGGCACCGACTACCAGACCTATTTCCAGGGCAATGCGCTGCTGCACTTCATGCTCGGTCCGGCCACCGTGGCACTGGCCGTGCCGCTGTACCACGCGCTGCCGCGCCTGCTGGCCGCGTTCACGCCGCTGACCGGCACGCTGCTCGCCGGCAGCGCGCTCGGCGGCCTGGGCGCCATGGGCCTCGCCCTGGCCTTCGGCCTGTCGGCCGACAGCGTGCTGGCCTTCGGCACGCGCGCGGTGACCACGCCGATCGCCATCGGCATCGCCGAGATCATCCACTCGCCGGTGGCACTGGCCGCCGCGCTGGTCGGCTTCTCCGGCGTGCTGGGCGCCGCCCTCGCCGAGCCCCTGCTCAAGGGCGTGCAAAGCGATGTCGCGCGCGGCTTTGCGATGGGGCTCGCGGCCCACGGCGTGGGCACGGCGCGCGCCTTCCAGCTGCATCCCACCGCCGGCGCCTTTGCCGCGCTCGGCATGGGCCTGAACGGCATTCTCACCGCCTTCTGGCTGCCGCCCCTGCTGCGCGCGCTGGCCTGAGGCGCGCCCATGAAAAAGCCCGGCATGGCCGGGCTTTTTCGTGTCCGGGCTGCCGCCTCAGAAGTTGTACAGGAAGGTCAGCGAAATACGGTCCACGTCCTGCTCGACGATGGTGTATTCGGCTTCCACCGCCACCTCGCCGAAACGCACACCGGCGCCGGCACCGAGGCTGAGCCCGGTGTCGTCATCCGACACCTTGCCGCCCGGGCAGGCAGAGGTGCTGGTGGCTTCCTCATACAGCAGGCCGACGCGCGCCTTGAAATACACGTTGCCGCTGCTACGGAAGGCACCGTAGACACCGAGAGTGTCGAGATCGATGGTGCAGCCCGGAGCAGCCTTGGCATCGGACTCGCTCTTGGCCAGCACGGCCTCCAGCGACAGGCCGTTGGCAAAGCGCAGGCCGCCGACAACGCCAAACATGTCGCCGTCATCCAGCTCGTCGAAGTCAATGCGCTCGACGCCGCCGGTAATGCCGATATAGAGCCCGCCCACCTGTTCCGCCTGCGC
>DAIRDY010000250.1:0-3649 GCA_036795935.1 Moraxellaceae bacterium
TTACGGGCTGAGCCTCAGAGCTTGCGCATCACCAGCGTCGCGTTGGTGCCACCGAAGCCGAAGCTGTTCGACATCACCGTGCGCAGGCCGGCATTGGCGAGCGTCTGCGTGACCACCGGCATGCCGGCCGCTTCCGGGTCCAGTGTTTCGACATTGGCCGAGCCGGCAATGAAGTCGCCTTCCAGCATCAGCAGGCAGTAGATGGCCTCCTGTACGCCGGCAGCGCCCAGCGAATGGCCGGAGATCGACTTGGTGGAGCTGATCTTCGGGGCCTTGTCGCCGAACACCTCACGCACGGCACGCAGTTCGGCCACATCGCCCACCGGGGTCGAGGTGCCATGGGCATTGATGTAGTCGACCGGCGTGTCGACCGTGGCCAGGGCCAGCTGCATGCAGCGTGCCGCGCCTTCGCCGCTCGGGGCCACCATGTCGTGGCCGTCGGAAGTGGCGCCATAGCCGACCACTTCGGCGTAGATTTTTGCGCCGCGCCCGATGGCGTGTTCGTAATCCTCCAGCACCAGCATGCCGCCACCGCCGGCAATCACGAAGCCGTCACGGTTGGCATCGTAGGCGCGCGAGGCTTTTTCCGGGGTGTCGTTGTACTTGCTGGACATGGCGCCCATGGCATCGAACAGGCAGGACAGGGTCCAGTGTTCTTCCTCGCCTCCGCCGGCAAACATGATGTCCTGCTTGCTGAGCTGGATCTGTTCGACCGCATTGCCGATGCAATGCGCGCTGGTGGCGCAGGCCGAGGAGATGGAGTAGTTCACGCCCTTGATCTTGAAGGCGGTGCAGAGGTTGGCGGAAATCGTGCTGCTCATGGTGCGTGGCACCATGTACGGGCCGATGCGCTTCACGCCCTTGCTGCGCGCGATGTCGGCAGAGTCCACGACATTGGCGGTGGAGGCGCCACCGGAGCCGGCGATCAGGCCGGTACGCACGTTGGACACCAGTTCGGGGGGCAGGCCGGCATCGCTGATGGCCTGCTGCAGCGAGACATGGGCATAGGCCGCCGCATCGCCCATGAAGCGGCGGTCCTTGCGGTCGATGAGGGTGTCGAAATCGATCACTGGCGTGCCGCTGACCTGGCTGCGAAAACCCATTTCGGCATAGGTGGCATTGGGGCGGATGCCGGAGCGCATGAGGCGCAGGCTTTCGCTCACGGTGGCCTTGTCGTTGCCCAGGCTGGAAACGATGCCGAGACCGGTGATGACGACGCGTCGCATGGTTAACCCTCGAAAAATGATGGCGAGCTGCCGGGATGGCCGGCGTCTTGCTGCGCCGTTGTGGTGGAGCCCGATGTCAGCGGTATGACATCAGGGCGGGCGGCGACCGGTGGTCGCCGCCGTGCCGGATCAGAAGCTGTCGGTGCTGGTAAACAGGCCGCAGCGCAGGTCCTGCGCGGTATAGATCTCGCGTCCGTCTACCTGCATGCTGGCATCGGCAATGCCCATGACCAGCTTGCGCTCGACCACGCGCTTCAGGTGCAGGTGGTAGGTCACCTTCTTGTGCGTGGGCAGCACCTGGCCGAAGAACTTGATCTCGCCGGCGCCCAGCGCACGGCCACGGCCGGGGTTGCCGCGCCAGGCCAGCCAGAAGCCGAGCAGCTGCCACATGGCATCGACACCGAGGCAGCCCGGCATCACCGGGTCGCTTTCGAAGTGGCAGCCGAAAAACCAGAGATCGGGACGGATGTCGAGTTCGGCGATGATTTCGCCCTTGCCGTACTGGCCACCTTCATCGGTGATCAGGCTGACGCGGTCCATCATCAACATGTTGGGGAGGGGCAGGCGGGCATTGCCCGGGCCGAACATCTCGCCGTGGCCGCAGCTCAAAAGCTCGTCACGGCTGAAGGAGTTCTGTCGCATTGTGAACACGGTCCTTGCAGCGGCACCGTCCTCTCGACGGCGACGGGATTGTATCAGCGGCCACATGACGCTCCGGTGGCGCGGCCGTCCCAACTTGTTTCCAAATGTGTGACCTGGGCCGTTAGCCGGCGGCCCCCGGCCGGCACTGCTGCCGGGACGGGGGGATTACATGCTGCTTATGGACACGGCAGGGGCGCTGCGTATGATGGCGCCGCCGGCCGCCCCAGGTCCCGGCATGCCCCTGCTGCGGAGTCGATGATGCTTGTTGAACTGGGCCATTTTGCCCTGGTACTCGCCCTCGTGGTCGCCCTGATGCAGACCGTGGTTCCTGTCATCGGGGTCTGGCGCGGCCATCCTGGTGCCCAGGCGGTGGCCCGGCGTGCCGCATGGGGCCAGTTGTGGCTGCTGGTGCTGTCCTTCGGCCTGCTCACCGTGGCCTTCATCCGCAACGACTTCAGCGTTGATTACATCGCCCGCCAGAGCAATACGGCGCTGCCGGTCTGGTACAAGATTTCCGCGGTATGGGGCGGCCACGAAGGCTCGCTGCTGCTCTGGGCGCTGGTGCTGGCGCTGTGGACGGCGGCCGTCGCGCAGTTCAGCCGCAGCCTGCCGCGCGACATGATTGCGCGGGTGATCGCCATTCTTGGCGCCATCAGCGTGTCTTTCCTGCTCTTCATCCTGTTCACCTCCAATCCCTTTGACCGCCTGCTGCCGGATTTCCCGCCCGACGGCAACGACCTCAATCCGCTGTTGCAGGACCCCGGGCTGATCTTCCATCCGCCCATGCTCTACATGGGCTATGTCGGTTTCGCCGTGCCCTTTGCGTTTGCGCTGGCCGGGCTCATGGGCGGCCGCCTTGATTCGGCCTGGGCACGCTGGTCGCGGCCGTGGACGGTGGCGGCCTGGTGCTTCCTGACCCTGGGCATTTCGCTCGGCTCCTGGTGGGCCTACTACGAACTGGGTTGGGGCGGCTGGTGGTTCTGGGACCCGGTGGAAAACGCCTCCTTCATGCCCTGGCTGGCGGGCACGGCACTCATCCATTCGCTGGCCGTTACGGAAAAGCGCGGCGTGTTCAAGGCCTGGACGGTGATGCTGGCCATCATCGCCTTTGCGCTCAGCCTGCTGGGCACCTTCCTTGTGCGTTCCGGCGTGCTGACCTCGGTGCATGCCTTTGCCTCCGATCCCGAGCGCGGCCTGTTCATCCTCGGCATTCTCGTCATTGTGGTTGGCGGTTCGCTGACGCTGTTCGCCGCGCGCGCCGGCAGCCTGGCCAGCGAGTCGCGCTACGAGCTGGTGTCGCGCGAGATGTTCCTGCTCAGCAACAACCTGCTGCTGGTGACGGCGACCACCGTGGTCTTCCTGGGCACGCTGTTTCCGCTGGTGGCCGATGCGCTCGATCTCGGCAAGATTTCCGTCGGCCCGCCTTACTTCAACCTGTTGTTCGTGCCGCTGACCCTGCTGCTCATGGTGTTCATTGCCATCGGCCCGCAGGCCAACTGGAAGCGCCATGAGGCCGGCCGCCTGCTGCGCCCCTATGGCAAGGTGTTCGTGGCGGCGCTGGTCGCGGGGGTGGCGGCGCCGCTGGCCTTGTTTGGCGATGCCGATGTACATGTGCTGCTGGCCAGCGTGCTGTCGGCCTGGGTGGTATTCGCCATGGGGCGTGACCTCTGGCAGAAAACCGGCACGGCCACGGCGGGGCGTCTTGCCGGGCTGCGCCGGCTTTCCCGCAGCTATGCCGGCATGCAGCTGGCGCATCTCGGGCTGGTGGTCAGCGTGATCGG
>DAIRDY010000251.1:0-3618 GCA_036795935.1 Moraxellaceae bacterium
CCCGCCCTTCCGGCGACCCTCGTGACAAGGACTTCGGACCGCTCGTGGACATCCTGGTACAGCAGCTCGTCAACGGCCTCATCCTGGGCAGCATCTATGCCCTGATCGCGCTGGGCTACACCATGGTCTACGGCATCCTCGGCCTCATCAATTTCGCGCATGGCGAGATCGTGATGATCGGCGCCATGGTCACCATCACCTGTCTCAACCTGCTGCTGGGCGCCGGCATCGACCTCCCACCGCTCATGCTGGTGGCCGCCAGCCTTCTCATGGCGATTCCGGTCTGTGCGCTCTTGGGGGCCGGCATTGAGCGTGTGGCCTACCGGCCGCTGCGCCATGCGCCGCGCCTGGCGCCGCTGATTACCGCCATCGGCATGTCCATCGTGCTGCAGAACCTGGCGATGATGGTCTGGGGCCGCCAGTACGTGGCCTTCCCGGCCATCCTGCCGGCCGCGCCGCACCAGTTTCTCGGCGCCTCCATCACCACCTTGCAGATCCTCATCGTGCTCCTGGCTGCCGGCCTGATGCTGGCGCTGATGCTGCTGGTGAACCGCACCCGCCTCGGTCGCGCCATGCGCGCCACGGCGCAAAGCCCGCAGGTGGCGCAGCTGATGGGCGTGAACATCAACCACGTGATCGCCATGACCTTCGTGCTGGGCTCCTGTCTCGGTGCCGTGGCCGGCGTCATGGTGTCGGCCAACTACGGGCAGGCCCATGCCTACATGGGCTTCATGCTCGGCCTGAAGGCGTTCTCGGCGGCGGTGCTGGGCGGCATCGGCAACCTGGCCGGTGCCGTCATCGGCGGGCTCCTGCTCGGCATCATCGAGTCGCTGGGTGCCGGCTATATCGGCGACCTCACCGGCGGCTTTCTCGGGTCGCAGTACCAGGACGTGTTTGCGTTCATGGTGCTCATCCTCGTGCTCGTGTTCCGGCCCTCGGGGCTGATGGGCGAGCGCGTGGCGGAGCGGCCGTGATGACGGGTGGCGTGCGTGCGGGCGGCGTGCCCCTGAAAGTCTGGCTGGCCTATGGCGCGGTGGCGCTGCTGCTCTGCGTGGCGCCCTTTGTGGTGGGCGCCGCGGCCGGCACCTACTGGGTGCGCATTCTCGATTTCGTGCTGCTCTACGCCATGCTGGCACTGGGGCTCAACATCGTGGTCGGCTACGCCGGCCTGCTCGACCTCGGCTATATCGCCTTCTATGCGGTGGGCGCCTATCTCTTTGCCCTGCTGGCCTCGCCGCATTTCGACCTGCATCTGTCGGCCTGGATGATCCTGCCGGCGGGCGCGCTGCTGGCCTGTGTTGCCGGCGTCACGCTCGGCGCGCCGACGTTGCGCCTGCGCGGCGATTACCTCGCCATCGTCACGCTCGGTTTCGGCGAGATCGTGCGCCTGTTCCTGAACAACCTCGACCGCCCGGTGAACCTCACCAACGGGCCCCAGGGCATCAACCTGATCGACAGCGTGAGCCTGTTCGGCTTCCGCTTCGATGCCGGCTTCACGCTGTTCGGCACGCGCTTCGGCAGTGACTATGCCTATTACTACCTTTTCCTCGCGCTGGCGCTGCTCACCGTGTTCATCTGCCTGCGGCTGGAGAATTCGCGCATCGGCCGCGCCTGGGTGGCCATTCGCGAGGACGAGATTGCGGCCCAGGCCATGGGCATCAACACGCGCAACGTGAAGCTGCTGGCCTTTGCCATGGGCGCGTCGTTCGGCGGTGTGGCCGGCGGCATGTTTGCGTCCTTCCAGGGCTTCGTGAGCCCGGAGTCGTTCACGCTGATGGAATCCATCATGGTGCTGTGCATGGTGGTGCTGGGCGGCATGGGCAACATCGCCGGCGTCATCCTCGGCGCCTTCTTGCTCACCATCACGCCGGAGTTCCTGCGCGCCATCATCAACCCGCTGCAGCGCGAGCTTTTCGGCCGCATGGTTGTGGACCCGGAAAACCTGCGCATGCTGCTGTTCGGGCTGGCGCTGATTGCCGTGATGCTGTTCCGCCCGGCCGGGCTGTGGCCCTCGCGCCGCCGCCGCGAGGAGCTGGCGCATGACTGAGCTCCTGGTGCTGCGCCATGTCGAGAAGCGCTTCGGCGGCCTGAAGGCGCTGAACGACGTCAGCCTCGTCATTCCCGAAGGCTGCGTGTACGGGCTGATCGGCCCCAACGGCGCCGGCAAGACCACGCTGTTCAACGTGATTACCGGCCTGTACACGGCCGAGGCCGGCGAGCGCGTGTTTGCCGGCGAGACATTGCCGCTCACCACCAAGCCGCACCGCATTGTGGCGCGCGGCATTGCCCGCACCTTCCAGAACATCCGCCTGTTCAACCACATGACGGCGCTGGAAAACGTGATGGTGGCGCGCCACGGCAAGACTCGCACCGGCGTGATCGGCGCCATCCTGCGCCATCCGCGCGCACGCGCCGAAGAGGCGGCCATCCGCCGTCGCGCCTTCGAGCTGCTGCGTTATGTCGGCATCGAGGCGAGTGCCAACCTGCTGGCGCGCGAGCTGTCCTATGGTGACCAGCGCCGGCTGGAAATCGCCCGTGCGCTGGCCACCGAGCCGCGCCTGCTGGCGCTGGACGAGCCCGCTGCCGGCATGAATCCCACCGAAACCGCCGGCCTGCGCGAGCTGATTGCGCGCATCCGCGCCGACGGCATCACCGTGCTCCTGATCGAGCACGACGTGAAGCTGGTGATGGGGCTGTGCGACCGCGTGGCGGTGCTGGATTTTGGCGAGCTGATTGCCGAGGGCGTGCCCGCCGAGGTGCAGCGTCACCCGCGGGTGATCGAGGCCTATCTCGGGAGTGGTGCCGCATGAGCCTGCTGTCGGTCGAGAACCTGTGCGTGGCCTATGGCGGCATCCAGGCCGTGAAGGGCATCAGCCTGCGGGTGGAGGAGGGCGAACTGGTGACGCTGATCGGTGCCAACGGCGCCGGCAAGACCACGACGCTGAACACCTTGGGCGGCTTGCTTACACCGGCTGCCGGCCGCGTGCAGTACGCCGGCACGGATCTCACGCGCATTGCCGCGCATGACCGCATTCGTCATGGCCTTGCGCTGGTGCCGGAAGGGCGTGGCGTGTTCGGCCGGCTCACGGTGGCCGAAAACCTGCTGATGGGTGCCTACCATCGCCGCGACAAGGCGGCGATTGCCGACGACCTGGAAAAATCCTTCGCGCTGTTCCCGCGCCTGAAAGAGCGCGCCCAGCAGCTGGCCGGCACGCTCTCCGGTGGCGAGCAGCAAATGCTGGCCATGGGCCGTGCACTGATGAGCCGGCCGCGCCTGCTGCTGCTGGACGAGCCGTCGATGGGGCTCGCACCGCTGATGGTGGAGAAGGTGTTCGAGATCGTGCGCGGCATCAACGCCGACGGCGTGGCCATCCTGCTGATCGAACAGAATGCGCGTCTGGCGCTGGCCGCTGCCGCGCGTGCCTATGTGATGGAGTCGGGCGCCATCACGCTCGAAGGCCCGGCCGCCGAGCTGGCCGCGGATGCCCGCGTGCAGGCGGCCTACCTCGGGCATTGAGCGCACTTGCGGCCCGCATTCCCGTCGTCCCCTCTTTTGTGTGGCACCAGAAGACTCGCCATCTTTGCCAATGGTGCGGTCGTCCCCGCGCAGGCGGGGAC
>DAIRDY010000252.1:0-3614 GCA_036795935.1 Moraxellaceae bacterium
CCACAGGGACTTCCGATGGTCGAAGGCGGGAACCCAGCGACTTATGACTGCCGCGCAAAACGCAAAGGCGCTGGGTTCCCGCCTTCGCGGGAACGACGAAGAGGGGGCCGGCAAAGCTGGTCGTGCGAGTGAGCAAGCGGGTGGTGGACAAGGGGGGCGCGGCGAGGCAGCGAGTGTGCCGGCGCCCGACAGCCTGAATTACGAGGCCGTGCACCGTTCGCTCCTGGCCGGCCTGCTGTCGCGCATTGCGCAGAAGCAGGAGGACCGTGAATACCTGGCGGCGCGCGGGCAGAAGGCCTTCGTGTTTCCGGGTTCCGTGCTCGCGAAAAAAGGCCCGCCCTGGATCATGGCCGCAGAGCTGGTGGAAACGGCGCGCGTCTATGCGCGCACCGTGGCGCGCATCGAGCCGGAATGGGCCGAGGCGATTGCCGGCGACCTGCTCAAGCGCCGCCATTTCGAGCCACACTGGGAAAAGCGCCAGGGCCGCGTGATGGCCTACGAGCAGGTGACGCTGTACGGCCTCATCCTGGTCGCCAAACGCAAGCTGGCCTACGAGGGCATCAACCCGGTCGAGGCGCGCGAGATTTTCATCCGCAGCGCGCTGGTGGAGGGCGATGCCGACCTGCGCGCGCCCTTCTTCACGCACAACCGCGAGCTGATCGAGGACGTGCGCGTGCTGGAGGACAAGGCGCGTCGCCGCGACATCCTCGTGGACGAAGAGGCACTGTTTGCCTTCTACGCCGAGCGCATTCCCGCCGAGGTCACCGGCCTGAAAGCCTTCGAGGGCTGGCGCCGCGACATCGAGCGCCAGGACCCGAAGCACCTCTTCCTCACCCGCGACTACCTGCTGGCGCGGGCCGATGCCGACACGGCCGCGGCCGATGACGACTTCCCCGACCATATCGAGCTGAACGGTACCCGCTTCGCGCTGGAGTACCGCTTCGAGCCCGGCCACCCGGCCGATGGCGTGAGCCTCTTGGTGCCGGTCGGCCTGCTCGACGAAGTGGACGAGGCCCGGCTTGGCTGGCTGGTGCCGGGCCTGCTCGGCGAGAAGGTGGAGGCCCTGCTCAAGGGGCTGCCCAAGCCGCTGCGCCGTCTCCTGGTGCCGGTGCCGGACACGGCGCGGGCGCTCTTGGCCGAGATTGGCGACGGGCAGGGCAGCCTGCTCGCGCGCCTCTCCGAGGTGCTGCGCCGCCGCGGCCTGACCGTGGGCCCGGCCGACTGGGACGAGGCCGGCCTGCCGGCGCACTGCCGCTTCCATATAAAGGTGCTGGGCGAGAAGCAGCAGCTGCTGGCCGAGGGCCGCGACCTGACCGCGTTGCGCCGCCAGTGCCGGGAGCAGGGCGGGGCGGCGCTGCCACAGGCGGCGGGCCGCCTGGAGCAGACCGGCCTCACCGACTGGCCGGCGGAGGACATTCCCGAGTCGGTGGCGCTGACCGTGAAGGGCATGCAGAGCCGGGCCTATCCGGCACTGGTGGAGGCAGGCAGTACCGTGGACCTGCGCCTGTTCCCCACCCGGCGCGAGGCCGAGGCGGCCCATGCCCGCGGCCTGAATGCCCTGTACCGCCTGCGTCTTGCGGCCGAGTTCCGCCAGGCCGGGCGTCGGGTGGCCGGCCACAAGGCGCTGTTGCTGCACTACGCCCCCCATGGCCGGGCCGAGGCGCTGGAGGCCATGTTCGTGACGGCGTTGTCGGACAGCGTTTTTGTGGCGGGTAGGCCCCTGGTTTACACTCGCGTCGCTTTTGAACAGTGTTTGTCGCAGTTTCGCCCGGGCCTGCTGGCCGAGGCGGAGCGGCTGCTGGCGCTGGTGGTGCAGGTCTACGAGGGGCTGGCGGCTGTGCAGCGCCAGCTCGAGGCCTTCAGGGCGCCGGTGTTTGCGCGGGCCGTGGCCGACATCCGGGGCCAGCTCGCGGCGCTCGGTCCGGCCGATTTCCTGGCCCGCGTGCCGGTGGCGCGCTGGCAGCACTATCCGCGTTACCTGAAGGCGCTGGCACTGCGCCTCGACAAGCTGCCCAACAACGTCGTCCGCGACGATGCCGCCAGTGCCGAACTGGCGCAGCGCTGGCAGGCCCTGCAGGCACGACAGGCCGCGCTGGCCGCCCGCGACATCGTGGCGCCGGCGCTCGAGGACTATCGCTGGCTGCTGGAGGAATACCGCGTCGCGCTGTTTGCCCAGACGCTGAAGACGGCGGTGCCGGTCTCGGCCACCCGGCTCGACAAGCTCTGGCAGGCGCTGCCGGCCTGACGCCGCAGGTGCGGATTTGTCCTCGTGCTCCCCCTGTGTGGGCGCACAACGGCAGATGACACAACGCGGCCTGCCTCCGGGGCGGCCGCCAACAACGACACAGGATTCAGGGTGGGCACTGCCCAGGTGCCGCCCGCCACACAGGTAGTAATGAATGAAGAAGATCGTCATCAGCGGCACCGGCCTGTTCACCCCGGCCGAGAGCATCAGCAACGAGGAGCTGGTGGCCTCGTTCAACGAATACGTGCGCCGCTACAACGACCGCAACGCCGAGGCCATTGCCCGTGGCGAGCTGACCGCGTTGTCCGAGTCGAATGCCGAATTCATCGAGAAGGCCTCCGGCATCAAGTCGCGCTATGTGCTCAACAAGAGCGGCGTGCTCGATCCGGACCGCATGCATCCCTTTATTGCCGAGCGCCCGAATGACCAGATGTCGGTGCAGTGCGAAATCTCGCTGCCGGCCATCGAGGAGGCCCTGAAGCGTGCCGGCAAGACCGCCGCCGATGTCGATGCGGTCATCGTCGCCTGCTCCAACATGCAGCGCCCCTATCCGGCCATGTCGGTGGAAATCCAGGCCGCCATCGGCGCCCAGGGCTGGGCCTACGACATGAACGTGGCCTGCTCCTCCGCCACCTTCGGCCTGCAGGCCGCGGCCGATGCCATCCGTGCCGGCAACGCGAAATGCGTGCTCATGGTGAATCCGGAAATCACCTCCGGCCACCTGGAGTGGACGGACCGCGACTGCCATTTCATCTTCGGTGACGTGTGTACCGCCGTGGTGGTTGAGGCTGCCGACACCTGCAGCAGCGATTACGCCTTCGAGATTCTCGGCACCAAGCTGCAGACGAAATTCTCCAGCAACATCCGCAACAACTTCGGCTTCCTGAACCGTTGCGACGAAAGCGGCATCGGTGCCCGCGACAAGACCTTCATGCAGGAAGGCCGCAAGGTGTTCAAGGAAGTCTGCCCCATGGTGGCCGAGCAGATCACCGCGCACATCGGCGAGCTGGGCATCGGCGTGGAACAGCTCAAGCGCATGTGGCTGCACCAGGCCAACCTTTCGATGAACGAGCTGATCGCCAAGCGCGTGCTGGGCCGTGATTTCAGCCGCGAAGAGGCGCCGGTCATCCTCGACCGTTACGCCAATACCAGCTCGGCCGGCTCCATCATCGCCTTCCACCTGCACCAGGATGATTTCCAGACGGGTGACACCGGCGTCATCTGCTCCTTCGGAGCGGGGTATTCCATCGGCAGCGTGGTGGTGCGTCGCGCCTGACGTACCGCCCGGTAACCGACCGGTTACAAAGAACCCCCGACAAGGCCGCATCCAGAGGATGCGGCCTTGTCGTATATAGGTAGCCTGTCAGGC
>DAIRDY010000253.1:0-3585 GCA_036795935.1 Moraxellaceae bacterium
CACGCAGGCAGTGCGCGCCCGTCTGCTGAATACGGTCGCGCTGTTCGATGGCACGCTGGCGGGCTTCCGGCGCGGCGGTGAAGTTACCGGCGGCGATGGCAAGCCGGTGTGGCTGGTGCCGGTGGCCTCGGCCAGCGGTCGCGCCATCCTCGCCGAAGCCGAGGCGGCCTGGCAGCCATTGCGTGACGTGCTGCAGCGTGCGGCGGCGGGTGAGCGCGGTGCGCTGTCGCTGGCCGCGGCCGCCGACCATGCGCGCGAACACAACGGCAGCCTGCTGCTGCTGATGAACCGGCTGACCACCGATCTCGAGCAGTCGGCGAACGCGCGGGCCAACACGCTGCGTCTGGTGCAGACCGCCGGCATCCTGCTGGCGCTGCTCAACTTCGCCTTCATCCTGTTCAAGTTCCTGCGCCGCTTGCGCGAAAACGACCGGCGTATCGAGGCCGCGCAGGCAGAAACCGCAGAAATCCTGGGCACCGTGCGAGAAGGCCTGTTCCTGCTCGGGCATGATTTCCGCATCGGCTCGCAGTTCTCGGCGTCGCTGCCGGCCATGCTCGGCCGGCGCATCGAACCGGGCAGTGATTTCCGCACCATCCTGCAGTCCCTGGTGCCGGCCGACGCGCAGCGCACGGCCTGTGAGTACATCGAGTTGTTGCTGGCCGACCGGGTGAAAGAGGCGCTGGTGCAGGACCTCAATCCGCTACAGTCCATGCCGGTGACAGTGCCCGATGCCGAGGGGCTGCCGCAGCAGCGCTACCTCACGCTGCAGTTCAACCGCGTGCGCATGGATGGGCGCATTGCCCACCTGCTGGTGACGGTGTTCGACGTGACCGAGCAGGTGCTGTTGGAGCAGGCGCTGGTGGAGACGCGCAGCCGCGCCAAGGCGGAAATGGAGGTGCTGCTCGACCTGCTCAAGGTGAATCCGGCCACGCTGCGCCAGTTTCTGGAGCGCAGCGAAACCAGCTTGCTGGAAATCAACGACCACCTGCGCCACATCGAGGCCGGGCGCGACTACCGGCGCGTGCTGGCGCTGATCTTTCGCCTGGTGCACACCATCAAGGGCGAGGCGGCCGCGCTCGGACTCACGCTGTTCGAGGACCTGGCGCAACAGTTCGAGAGCCTGCTCTCCGGCTTGCGCAGCCAGGGGGCGGTCAGCGGTACCGATCTGTTGGCGCTGCCCCTGCCGCTGGACGAGTTCCTGCAGCGCATTGCCGGTGTGCGCGAGCTTGGCCAGCGCCTGGCGTCCTACCAGAGTGCCTTCCCGGGCATGGTTGAGCACACGACACTGCCCGAGCGCATGCGCGAGCTGGCCGGGCGCATCGCGCGTGACCATGGCAAGCAGGTGCAGGTGGATGCCGAGCTGGCACTGCTGGCCGAGTTGCCGCCGCGCTGGCGCGAGGGGCTGCAGGACATTGCGCTGCAACTGCTGCGCAATGCCGTGGTGCATGGCATCGAGCCGGCGGCCGAACGCAGCCAGCGGCAGAAACCGCCGGTGGGGCGGGTGCAGATCGCCTTGCGCCAGATCGATAACGAGTACGAATTCGTGCTGCGTGATGACGGCGCCGGCCTGGTGCCCGAGCGCATTGCCGAGGCCCTGGTCAGGCGCGGTCTGTACACAGAGGACCAGGTGGCCGAGTTCGGCGAGCGTCAGTTGCTGATGCAGATTTTCGAGCCGGGATTTTCCACCGCGACGGCGGGCGGACGCGATGCCGGCCAGGGCGTTGGCATGGATGTGGTGCGGCACAAACTCAAGGAGCTGGGCGCCCGCCTGCAGATTTCCAGTCGCCGCGACAGCTACACCCAGTTCCGCATCCGTTTTGCCTTCTGAGCGCCGGAGACTGTCATGCGCCTGATGATCGTGGACGATTCCAATGTCATGCGGCTGCGCATTGCGCGTGCCGTGCTCAATCCCAAGCTGCGCAACCTGTCGATCGTCGGCATGGCGCGCAACGGCCTAGAGGCACTCGAGCTGTGTGCGCGGCAGCAGCCGGATGTGGTCACCATGGACCTGACCATGCCGGAGATGGATGGCAATGCCTGCATCGGCGAGCTGGTGGCGCGCCATCCGGCGCTCAACATCCTCGTGGTGTCGGCGCTCAGTGACAAGGCCACGGCCATCGATGCCCTGAAGCGCGGCGCGCGCGGCTTTCTCTACAAACCCTTCACCGACGAGCAGCTGGTGAAGGCCCTGCTTGAAATCACTGGCTGAGGCCGAGAGGAGGAGTGTCCATGAGCGAACTGCGGGAAGTGGAGTTGCGCGTGTTCGTGGAGGCAGTGACCCATTACTTCAGCCAGAGCACCCGCGAGGCCGCCACCATCCGCTCGGCCTGGCTGTCGGATGCGGTGCTGCCAGGCTATCCCTATACCGGGCTCATCACCTGTGCCGGCCAGTTCCAGGGCTGCGTGCATTTCTCGGCGCCGCGCGAGCTGCTGCGGGCCTTGCTGGTGGAGTGGTCGGAGCATGACATGAGTGAGGCCAATCTGCTGGATGCGGTCGGCGAGATCGCCAACACCATTGCCGGTAACGCGCGCCGGCATTTCGGGCGCGGCCTCGAAATTTCGGTGCCGGTGAAACTGGCCGGACCGGAGGCGCGCATCAAGGCGGCCGTGCGCGCGCGGCCCTTCGTCATTGCGCTCAACTGGCGCGGCCACGAAGCGGCGGTGGTGGTGGATATCGCGCCGACGGCCTGACGGGGCATGCGGCAATGGCCTGGCGGCAGCACGCTGCGCCAAGCCGTCCGGCGTGTCCGCGGCCTGCGGTGCGCGCACCTGCACGCCTGGGCTATGATGCGCGCCTCATGCCGAGGCTGAACCGGAGTTTCCCCATGTCCCTGCTGTTACGCTGGCTTGTTCTGGCGATGGCCATGCTGTCGCCGGCTGTCCAGGCCGAGAGCGCCGCTGAAACCGCTGCGGCGTATTTCGATGCCCTCAGGCAGAGGGACTATGCGCGCGCGGCCGCGTACTTTGATCCGGTGGCGCTGCAGGAGTTCCGAGACACCACCAGTTTCGTCAGCGAACTGCCTCCGGCAATGCAGCGGGAGTTCCTGGTGACGTTTTTCGGGGCGACAGCGACGGCAGAAAAAGTCGAGGCGCTGTCGAATGCCGAGCGCTTTGCCGCCTTCCTGCGCGTGGTGATGGAGTCGGCGCCGGGCGTGGTCTTTCAGGGCGTGACGGTGATCGGCGAGGTGCCGGAGGGTGAAGACATGCGGCATGTGGTCACCCGCAGCCGGCTGTCGGCGAATGGCGTGGAGCTGGATGCCGTGGAGGTCATTTCCTTCCGCCGTGCCGATGGCAAGTGGCGGGTGCTGATGTCCGGCAAGATGAAGGGGCTGGCGGCGCAGGTGCGTGCCGCTTTCCGGCGCCCGCCAGCCGAGCGCTGAGACGTGAAATGAAAAAACCGGCAAGCGCCGGTTTTTTCATTTCTCGGCAGGGCTTACTCGCTTTCCAGCACCATGGCCGCGCCAATGCCGCCGGCGGCGCAGGCCGTGGTCAGCGCCAGGCCGCCGCCGCGGCGGCGCAGTTCATGCAGTGTCTGGCCGATGATGCGGGTGCCGGTGGCGCCGAAGGGGTGGCCGTAGGCAATCG
>DAIRDY010000254.1:0-3573 GCA_036795935.1 Moraxellaceae bacterium
CCCTTTCGTCGAGAGCCCGCATGTCCACCAGCAACCAGGAACTGCGCAAGGCCGGCCTCAAGGTCACGTTGCCGCGCGTCAAGATTCTCGAGCTTCTCGAAAGCTCGCCCGTGCATCACCTGAGCGCGGAAGACGTCTACAAGGCGCTGCTCGAGCAGGGCGAGGACGTGGGCCTGGCCACCGTCTACCGCGTGCTGACCCAGTTCGAGGCCGCCGGCATCGTCGAGCGTCACCACTTCGAAGGCGGCCATTCGGTGTTCGAGATCGCCCGCGAGGAACACCACGACCACATCGTCTGCATCAGCTGCGGCAAGGTGGTCGAATTCCACGACGAGATCATCGAGGCGCAGCAAATGAAGGTGGCCGAGTCGCTCGGCTTCCGCCTGACCAGCCATGCGCTGCATCTTTATGGCGTCTGCGACCGGCCCGAGTGCCAGGCCAAGGGCGGCAAGTAAGTCCGCCGCCCGCGCCAGGCGGCCATGCAGGAAGCCCGGGAACGCCCGGGCTTTTTTGTGGGCGCGGGGTGGCCGTGGGCGCGTATGGGCACTCCTGCCCCGGCCAGCGCTCATCCCGGCCGCGCGCCTTCCGTAATGCCCGCCCTTGTCACGTCATGCGGCGGGGATAGACTCGCCCGATTCCGTCGCCAGGACCGCGCATGTCTTCCGTCTCCGAATTCGAGGCCCACGGCTTCCACGCCTCCCTGCCCAAGGGCCGCCAGAGCGGCCAGCTCCGCGTCAGCAGCACCGGCCTGCATTTCCAGTGTGCGGGCGGGCAGGTCAACCTGCCGCTCAACGGGCTGGAGCTGCGCCTCGGGGGTGCCGGCAACCGCCTGCTGTTCTGCACGCATCCGGCGCAGCCGGACTGGCAGCTCTACACCGCCGATCTCGGCCTGCTGAAAGCCGAGGCGCTGGCCGGCCATCCGGCCGTGCAGAAGGCGGGCGGGGCGCGCCTGCGCCATCACGGCCGTTTCTGGGGTGCCCTGTTCGGCATTGCGGCGACGCTGGTGCTCGCGGTGCTGCTGCTGTGGTTCTCGCTCGACGGCCTGAGCACGCTGGCCGCGCGCCAGGTGCCGGCGGAGTGGGAGCGCGGCCTCGGCGAGCGCGTGATGCAGCAGTACCGCATCGGCAGCGAGGTGCTCGACAAAAAGGAGACCGAGCGCCTGTTGGGCCCGCTCACCGCGCCGCTGGTGGCGGCCGTGCCCGGCGACCGCCACCGCTTCGAGTTCCATGTCGTCAACAATCCCGCCATCAACGCCTTTGCGCTGCCCGGCGGCCAGATCGCCATCCACTCCGAACTCATCCTGCGGGCGCAGAGCGCGCCCGAGTTGCAGGGCGTGCTGGCGCACGAGATCGCGCACGTCACCGAGCAGCACGGCCTGCGCGCGGTGATCCGCAGCACCGGGCTGGTGCTGGTGGCGCAGGCGCTCTTGGGCGATGCCAGCGGCCTCCTGGCGGCACTGGCCAATGCCGGGCCGCTGCTCATCAACCTGAGCTATTCGCGCCGCTTCGAGCACGAGGCGGACGAGAAGGGACTGGCGCTGCTGCTCGCCGCCAATGTGAATCCGAAGGGACTGACCGACTTCTTCCACACCATCCAGGCCGAAGAAAAGCGCCAGAAAGACAAGCTGAAAGAGGAATTGCCCGAAGAAGCCGGCAAGGGTGCCGAAGCGCTGGAGTCCGCACTGGGCTACCTGCGCACGCACCCGGAAACGCCGGCACGCATCGCGGCGCTGGAGCAGCAGATTGCCGACGCCGGCGCGCGCGACTGGCGCAACGACGAAGCCGCCTTCCGCGCCTTGCAGGCGCGTGTGCGCCAGTTCGTCAGCGACAGCCAGGCCGAAGCGGCCGCGGAGTGAGCCGCCTCATCCGCCTGCGGATTGAGAAACAGAAGAAAAGCGCTGCAAACAACAACAACCCGATTTGCCACCACACCCGCAAGGAGCCTTCCCGTGCAAACCGAAATCAAGGGCAGTGATGCCTTCGCCTATGTCGAGGTCGACCTCGCACCGGGCGACACCGTGATTGCCGAAGCCGACGCCATGTCCAGCATGGCCGCCGACCTCGACCTCAAGGCCAAGTTCAACGGCGGCTTCTTCATGGCCATCCTGCGCCGCCTGCTGGTGGGCGAAACGCTGTTCATCAACCACTTCAGCAACAACACCAAAGGTTCGCGCCGGCTCACGCTGGTGCAGCCGACGCCGGGCGGCATCCGCTGCCTGGAGCTGAACAACGACACCTTTTTCTTGCAGCCGGGCGCCTTCCTGGCCTGCACCCCCGGCGTGAAGATCGGCATCCGCTTCGCCGGCCTTGTGTCCTGGATTGCGCGCGAAGGCCTGTTCCGCATTGCCGTCAGCGGCACCGGCAAGGTCTGGTACGGCGCCTATGGCGCGCTGCTGGAAAAAGAAATTGACGGCGAATACATCGTCGACACCTCGCACCTGGTCGGCTACACGCCGGGCATCGGCCTCAAGCTGCAACTGGCCGGCGGCCTGATTTCCAGCGTGCTGGGCGGCGAAGGCCTGGTCACGCGCGTGGTCGGCAAGGGCCGCATCGTCATCCAGACGCGCAGCCTCAGCGGCCTTGCCAGCTGGATCAACCCGAAACTGCCCTGAGCCGGAGACTGCACATGCAAATCGATTTCATGCACCAGCCCGGCAACACGGCCGCGCGCATTGCGCTCACCGCGGGCGAGACGGTCACTGTTGAAGGTGGCGCCATGATTGCCATGAGCGGCCATCTCGCTGTCGAGACCACCACGCACAAGAAAGGCGCGGGCGGCCTGCTCAAGGCCGTGAAGCGCATGTTCGCGGGCGAATCGCTGTTCCTGAACCACTTCACCGCCACCACGGCACCCGGCGAGGTCTGGCTGGGCAGTGCGCTGGCCGGTGACATGATGCGCTACGAACTCGACAACGAAACCCTGATTGTGCAGGGCGGCTCCTTCGTTGCCTGCGAGCATGCGGTGAACATCGACATGGGCTGGCAGGGCTTCAAGAACCTGCTCTCCGGCGAGAGCCTGTTCTGGCTCCGGCTCTCCGGCCGTGGCCAGGTGGTGCTCAATTCCTTCGGGGCGATTTATCCGGTGGAGGTCGACGGCGAATACATCGTCGACACCGGCCACATCGTCGCCTTCAACGAAACGCTGGACTTCGAGCTGACCAAGGCCGGCAAGAGCTGGCTGTCGTCCATTCTTGGCGGCGAAGGGCTGGTCTGCAAGTTCAAGGGGCGCGGCACCGTGTGGTGCCAGTCGCACAACCCGGGGAGCTTCGGCAGCAACCTCGGCCCCAGCCTGAAACCGCGCCGCGCCTGAACCGGAGACCGCATCCATGAGCCACAAGGTCCAGATCGCCGGTTTTGCCGGCAACCACGAGGCAGCCGTCGTCACCGCCGCCTTCGCCAAGCTTTTCCGTCTCGACGAGACGCGCGCCGCCGACCTGCTCGCGCAGCTGCCGCGCGTGATCAAGGACGGCCTCGATGCCGAGACCGCGGAGAAATACCGCGCCAATCTTGAAAAGATCGGCCTGCGCGTCGAGATCATCGCGCCCGCTGCTGCGGCCGCCGCCCGTCCCGAGCT
>DAIRDY010000255.1:0-2332 GCA_036795935.1 Moraxellaceae bacterium
GCCCCCAGCCTATCGCCGCATGCTGATGATCCTCGCCATTTTCCTGGGCTCCATGATGCTGATCGGCCGCATCGACTTCGGCCTCTCTGACGAGCCCGCCGTGCCGGCTCATGTGCAGGCCATGATGGAGCACCAGAAGGCCCAGGAGGCCGAGGCCCGCGCCCGGACCGGTGCCGCCATCGCACAGGCCCGGGAATACGACCGCAACCCCTACCTGAACCGTAACGGCGAAGGCCGCGACTGCCTGGGTGACGAGGTGGCGAGCCAGCTGCGGCAGTTGCGCGACCTGCACCGCCAGGTCGACAGCGACATCGACTATGCCGAGCAGGGCAATCCGGAAAGCCTGGACGTGATGAAGGAAACCGAAGACGCCCTCGCCTACCTGCGTCCGGCCTCCTGCCTCAGCCGCGCCCGCGAGCAGCTGCAGGTGGCGGCGCGCAACGCGCGCTCGGACATGCGCCGCCTCGGCCATGACAGCAGCCTCACCAGCCACGAGATCCAGAAGAGCGTGCGCGAGTCCGTGCGCTGGTCCATGGACCTGGTGCAGCGCGAACTGGACCGCGTGCAGGAGTCCCTCGACCGGGGCTGAACCTTCTACGGAGCGCCACCATGACCCTCCCGGTACATCTGCAAACCATCGCCCTGCTGGTGGCGTCCAACGTGTTCATGAGCTTTGCCTGGTATGCCCACCTCAAGCACCTGGGCCACAAGCCGCTAATCCTGGCCGTGCTGTTCAGTTGGGGAATCGCGTTTTTCGAGTACCTTCTGATGGTGCCGGCCAACCGCATCGGCCACACCGCGATGACGCTCTCGCAACTGAAAATCCTGCAGGAAGTCATCACGCTGTCGGTATTCGTGCCCTTCGTCGTGTTCTATATGAAGGAGCCGTTCAAGCTGGATTTCGTCTGGGCCGGCCTGTGCCTGGTCGGCGCCGTCTATTTCATGTTCAGGAGCTGAAAATGTCCGATAAACCCGACGCCGGAAAGGCACTGCCCGAACGCGAGCCCATGCCCGAGAGCTGGAGGCCGGTGTGGAAGTTCATGGGCTGGATTGCGCTGCTGATCGTCAGCATCGGGGCGGTATCCGCCGCCATCGCCTGGCTGGTGAAGGAAGCCACCGCCTGAGGCGCAGCCCCGGCCGTCACCGCCGGCGCATCATCTTGCCGGGGGGGCCTGGTTCTGGCCCCTGTGGGGCACTCGCACAATCACCCCAATTTGTGCGAATAAATTCACAGCTACAGCGCTGGCGGCCACCACCGCACCGCCTCAATACGGCGCCGGAATCAGGCTTTTCACCACCGTGGCGGTGCCGATCAGGCGCTCGCCCTCCGGCCCCGCCACAAAGGCCTCCACGCGCATGTTGGCCAGCGTGCGGCCGACACGGTCGACACGGCCACGCGCCAGCACCTGCTCCCCCACCTTTGCCGCCCGCAACACGCTGACCTGGATGTCGGCGGTCACGCCGTGCAGCCCGTCCGGAATCACCGACAGCAAGGCCATGAAGGCCGCCACATCGGCCATCGCATAAAGAATGCCGCCGTGCAGCGTGCCGATGACGTTGCCGGTGAAGTCGTTGACGGCAAAACGGATCTCGCTGCGACCATCGGCCGAGGACAGCACCTCGAGCCCGCAGGCGGCATGCAGCGGATGGCTGACAATGCGGGCCGCCGCCAGCGCGCGGCGGGCAGCGGGATCGGCAGTGGCGGCGGAAGGACGGGCTTCGGTCATGGCGGCTCCGGTGACTTGTCGGTCAAGGCCGCGCACCCTACCCGCCCCGGCCGCTGCCGTCAAAGCCCGCCAGCGCTGCGCCATGGCAGGACCACCGGGTTTGACAGCGGCGGCCGGAGCCGGACAATAGCCCGCTTTTCCCGGGGCACCCTGAGTGCCGGAGCAAACGCCATGACCGCACTTGTCGGCATCATCATGGGATCCCAGTCCGACTGGGCCACGATGCAGCACGCCGCAGACACCCTCACCGCCCTCGGCGTGCCCTTCGAGGCCGAGGTCGTGTCCGCGCACCGCACCCCGGACAAACTGTTCAGCTATGCCGAAGCCGCCCGCGGCCGCGGCATCGAGGTCATCATCGCCGGCGCCGGCGGTGCCGCCCACCTGCCCGGCATGTGCGCCGCCAAGACCTCGCTGCCGGTGCTCGGCGTGCCGGTGCAGTCACAGGCCCTCAACGGTCTCGACTCGTTGCTCTCCATCGTGCAGATGCCGGGCGGCGTACCCGTCGGCACCCTCGCCATTGGCAAGGCCGGCGCCATCAATGCCGCGCTGCTCGCCACCCAGATCCTCTGCGGCAAACACCCCGCCTTCCTGCCGGTGATCGAGAA
>DAIRDY010000255.1:2432-3570 GCA_036795935.1 Moraxellaceae bacterium
CCGGTGCCCGGAGTCACGGCGTGAGCCGGCTGCGTATCGGCGTGCTCGGCGGCGGCCAGCTCGGCCGCATGATGGCCCTCGCCGGCACGCCACTGGACCTGTCCTTCTCCTTTTACGAGAGCAATCCGGACTGCCCCGCCGCCGTGCTCGGTCCGGTGTTCGGCGACAAGGACAATTCCACGACCAGCCTCGATGCCTTCATCGACAGCGCCGACGTGTTCACCTACGAATTCGAGAACATCCCCGCCGCCTGGGTGGAGCGCATTGCCGCGCGCAAGCCGGTGTTCCCGGGCGTGAAGTCGCTGGCCACCTCGCAGAACCGCCTGAACGAAAAGGCGCTGTTCGGCCGCCTTGGCATTCCCACGGCACCGCACGCCGCCATCCGCAGCCGCGCCGACCTCGACGCCGCCATCAACGCGGTCGGCCTGCCCATGGTCATCAAGACCGTCACCATGGGCTACGACGGCAAGGGCCAGTTCGTGCTGCGCAATGCCGCCGACGCCGATGCCGCCTGGACCGCGCTCGGCGCGCAGCAGCCCCTGATGGCCGAAGCCTTTGTCAGCTTCACGCGCGAGCTGTCCATCATTGCCGTGCGCGACCAGGCCGGCGCCGTGCGCTGCTACCCGCTGACGCAGAACGTGCACCATCACGGCATCCTGTCGCACTCGCTGGCACCCGCACCCGACATCCGCGCCGAGACGCAGGCCACGGCCGAACGCCACATCCGCGCCATCGTCGAAGACCTGGGACACGTCGGCGTGATGACGCTGGAAATGTTCGACACCCCGAACGGCCTCGTGGCCAACGAAACCGCGCCGCGCGTGCACAACTCCGGCCACTGGACCATCGAAGGCGCGCCCTGCTCGCAATTCGAGAACCACGTGCGCGCCGTCGCCGGCCTGCCGGTGGGCGACACGCGCTGCCCGCGCCCCGCCGCCATGCTCAACATCGTGGGCCGCCACCCCGACCGCGCCGACGTGCTGGCCCAGCCCGAAGCGCACCTGCACTTCTACGGCAAGGCCGAACGCGAAGGCCGCAAGATCGGCCACATCACCGTGACCGCCGACGACCGCGCCACGCTGGAGTCGCGCATCCGCGCCCTCGCCGCCGTGCTGCCCAACCCGATGGCACTGCCGAA
>DAIRDY010000256.1:0-3558 GCA_036795935.1 Moraxellaceae bacterium
AGCAGTCGCCGCTTGATGCCTGCCGTGGCCAGTATCCGTGTCGAGATTTCCTCGATCGACAGGTGCGTGGTGTTGATGTAGGGGATGCCTTCCTTGTTGAACAGCGCCTGGGCGGCGCGAATTTCCATTTCACACTGCTGCACGGACGCATAACGGCTGTTGGCCTTGCGCTCGTTGCGGATGGCGGCCAGGCGCTCCGGGTCGATGGTCAGGCCGAACAGTTTCTTCTTGTGCTCGCGCAGGGCGGCGGGCAGCCGCAGGTCGTCGAAGTCGTCCTCGGTCAGCGGGTAGTTGCCGACATGCACCCCGAACTGCAGGGCCATGTAGAGCGAGGTCGGGGTTTTGCCCGAGCGCGAGACGCCGGTCAGGATGATGTCGGCCTTGTCATAGTGGCGGGTGCGCGCACCGTCGTCGTTGTCGAGGGCGAAGTGCACGGCGTCGATACGGACGCTGTATGCCTCGTTGTTGACGATGGAGTGCGTCTTGCCGACCACCGTGGTCGAGGTGGCGCAGAGTTCGGTCTCGAGCTGGCTGACATAGGTGCCGAAGACGTCGACCATGAAGGCGTTGGCCTTGGCAAGGACTTCGCGCACCTCGCGGTTGACGATGGTGTCGATGATGATGGGGCGCACGCCGTCAGCCTCGGCAAGCCGGTTGATCTCGTTGACCAGGCTGTGGGCCTTCTCGGCCGTATCCACGTAGGGAATCGTGGATTCCTCAAATTCGATGTTGTCAAACTGGGCCAGCAGGCTGTGGCCAAGGGTTTCGGCAGTGATGCCGGTGCCGTCAGAGACGAAATAGACGCTGCGCTTCATGGGGCTTCCTTGGGGCCGTGATGCCGGCTCCGGGCAGGGGGTTACAGGCCTGTCATTTTGGGCGCCGCGCACCCGTTCTGTGCCGGGCAAGGCCTTGGTTCAACAGACAAATTCGGCCATTTTCGGCAAGCATTTTCGGCCGGACTTGAGTACAATTGCCGGCCTCGGAGCGGGGCCAAACGGCAGTCAACAGGGCCTGCGGCTGCCCCCGAGTGTATGTCCAATCGTCCTGCAAAGACAGCGGCCCGGATCAAAAACTGCTGGCTTTTCAGGCGCTTGTGGGCTGTCAATCACGGTCCGTCACACAGATTCAGCGTTACCGCTAGGGAGTCCTACCTTGGAAGCGTCCGTCATTTGGTTTCAAGAGCTCGGCAAGCACGATGTCGAGAAAGTCGGCGGCAAGAATGCCTCCCTCGGGGAGATGATCAGCAACCTGGCCAATGCCGGGGTTTCCGTGCCGGGCGGCTTTGCGACCACGGCCCAGGCCTATCGCGACTTCCTGGAGCAGTCGGGGCTCAACAAGCGCATCCATGACGCCCTTGAAACGCTGGACGTGGACGATGTGGTGGCGCTGGCCGAGACCGGCAAGCAGATCCGCCAGTGGATCATTGATACGCCCCTGCTGCCGTCCTTCGAGAAGGAAGTGCGTGAGGCCTTCACCAAGATGGCCGGTGGCAATGACAACATCGCCGTCGCCGTGCGCTCCTCGGCCACGGCCGAAGACCTGCCCGATGCCTCGTTCGCCGGCCAGCAGGAAACTTTCCTCAACATCCGCGGCATCGACAATGTCCTGATTGCCATCCGCGAAGTGTTTGCCTCCCTGTTCAACGACCGCGCAATTGCCTATCGCGTGCACCAAGGTTTCGACCACAAGCTGGTGGCCCTGTCGGCCGGCATCCAGCGCATGGTGCGTTCCGAAACCGGTGCGGCCGGCGTGATGTTCACGCTGGATACCGAGTCCGGTTTCCGCGATGCCGTGTTCATTACCGCGTCCTACGGCCTTGGCGAGATGGTGGTGCAGGGCGCCGTCAATCCTGATGAGTTTTATGTGCACAAGCCGACCCTCGAGGCCGGCCGCCCCGCGGTGCTGCGTCGCAACCTGGGCTCCAAGGCCCAGAAGATGATTTATGGCGCCACCGGTGCTGCCGGCAAGTCGACGCAGATCGTCGACGTCGACAAGGCGGAGCGTGCCCGTTTCTCGATTACGGATGCCGAGATCGAAGAGCTGGCCAAGCAGGCGCTGATCATCGAGAAGCACTATGCCGCGCCGATGGACATCGAGTGGGCGAAGGACGGTGATGACGGCAAGCTGTACATCGTGCAGGCCCGACCTGAAACCGTGAAGAGCCGCCAGAACGTCGGCACCATGGAGCGCTACCTGCTGAAGCAGAAGGGCAAGGTCGTCTGTGAGGGCCGCTCCATCGGCCAGCGCATCGGCTCCGGCCCCGTGCGAGTTGTTACCTCGATCAAGGAAATGGAAAAGGTGCAGCCGGGTGACGTGCTTGTCTCCGACATGACCGACCCTGACTGGGAGCCGGTGATGAAGCGCGCCAGCGCCATCGTCACCAACCGCGGCGGCCGTACCTGCCACGCGGCCATCATTGCCCGCGAGCTGGGCGTGCCCGCCATCGTCGGTTGCGGCAATGCCACCGAAGTGCTGAAGGACGGCATGGACGTGACCGTGTCCTGTGCCGAAGGCGATACCGGCTTCATCTACGAAGGCAAGCTGGACTTCGAGATCCAGAAGAACTCCATCGACTCCATGCCCAAGCTGCCGTTCAAGATCATGATGAACGTCGGCAACCCGGATCGTGCCTTTGATTTCGCCACACTGCCCAACGAAGGCATCGGCCTGGCCCGTCTCGAGTTCATCATCAACCGCATGATCGGCGTGCACCCCAAGGCGCTGCTGAACTACGACAACCTGCCGCGCGACATCAAGGCCTCGGTCGATGTGCGTTGTGCGGGGTATGCCTCGCCGGTCGACTTCTATGTCGAGAAGCTGGTGGAAGGCATTGCCACGCTGGCCGCTGCCTTCTATCCGAAGCGTGTCATTGTGCGCATGTCGGACTTCAAGTCCAACGAGTATGCCAACCTCATCGGCGGCAAGCTGTATGAGCCGGAAGAAGAAAACCCGATGCTGGGTTTCCGTGGCGCCAGCCGCTACATCTCCGACAACTTCCGCGACTGCTTCGACCTGGAAGTGCGTGCGCTGAAGAAGGTGCGCAACGAGATGGGCCTGACCAATGTCGAGGTCATGATTCCCTTCGTGCGTACCACCGGTGAAGCCAAGCGCGTGCTGGAGCTGCTGGCCGAGAAGGGTCTGAAGCGTGGTGACAACGGCCTCAAGGTCATCATGATGTGCGAGCTGCCGACCAATGCCTTGCTTGCCGAGGACTTCCTTGAGCACTTCGACGGCTTCTCCATCGGTTCCAATGACCTGACGCAGCTGACCCTGGGTCTGGACCGTGACTCGGGCATCGTCTCGCACCTGTTCGACGAGCGTGATCCGGCGGTAAAGTTCCTGCTGGCGCGCGCCATCGAAGCCTGCCGCAAGGCCGGCAAGTACATCGGCATTTGCGGCCAGGGTCCGTCGGACCATCCGGATCTGGCCAAGTGGCTGATGGAGCAGGGCATCGACTCGGTGTCGCTGAACCCCGACTCGGTGCTCGACACCTGGTTCTTCCTGGCGGAAAACCACGGCCGGTAAGCGCGCTGGCATCATGAAAAAGGCGGGCCGAGT
>DAIRDY010000257.1:0-3555 GCA_036795935.1 Moraxellaceae bacterium
GCCAGGCGAGCGCACCCAGGGCAGCGCCGAGACGGCGCTGCAGCGCCCAGGGCAGTTGCGCCAGCAGCCAGAACAGGCCGGCCAGCGCCCAGGCGGGCCAGTAGCGGGGATGCAGCAGGGCGGGGGTGAAGGCGGGCGGGGTCATCAGCTGAACAGGGTTTCCCAGGCCGGCAGGCCGGTTTCCGGATAGAGCAGCGGCAGGGCTTCGGCCAGCGGCGGATGCTCAGGCGCAAAGCCCTCTTTTTCCAGCAGGGCCAGGACCTGGCGGCCGAGGTTGGGTGCCAGCGTCAGCTTGCAGGGCCAGACCACGAGGTTGTTGCCGCGTGCCGTGACATAGGCGTTGTCCGGACGGAACAGGCCGGGGTCGGCGGGCAGGATGCGGTCGATGCGCAGCGACTTGTAGCGCGCGCCGCGCAGGTCTATCCACGGCAGCAGGGCTTTCAGCTCGCGCTGCGCCTGCTCGATCTGCAGGCGCTCGTCGCGCTGCGCACCCTCGTCGGCCAGTTCGCCGCCGAGGTACCAGACCACCTCGCCGTCGCGGCAGGGGTGGCTGGTGATGGTCAGCCGCGGCTTGCTGCTGTTGCCCAGGCAGTGGGCATGGAAGGCCGGCAGTCCCTTGCGCTTGAGCAGCACCATGTGCACCGGTCGCCTTTCCATGGCCGGCTCGCGCAGGCCGAGGTCTTCGAGCAGCGCCTGGTTGCCCTGGCCGCCGGCGAGGATCACGCGGCGCGGCTTGATGCGCAGCGGTTCGGTGCCGGCGGCGGTGATGAACACGGCCGTGGTGTTGTGACGGTCGTCGGTTTCGAGGTGGCAGTTCTGCATGCTCACCTTGTAGATGCCGCTTTTCTGCGGCTGTGCCAGCTTCTGTACCAGCGAGGGCAGGTCGATGACGAGGTCGGCCAGCTCGTAGACATTGCCTTCGAAGCCCGGGTTGCGCAGCGCGTCCGGGCGTTCGGCGCCCTCGACGGCGCGCACTTCGCCGCTGATCAGGCGGGTGGCGAAGAAGGCGGTGGCGCGGGCGGCCAGGCTGGGTTCGGTCCACAGGTACTGGTGCTCGGCCAGCACCTTCACGCCGGCGAGGTTGATGTCGCCGCGGCCGGTCAGGCAGTCGCGCCACAGCGCGGGCATGTCGTCGAGGTCTTCGACATCGCGCAGCAGCGCGGTCAGGCCGAATTTCAGGCCGCCGTGGATGATGCCGTTGGCGTTCAGGGTTTCGTGGCCGCCGAGCTTGTCCTGCTCGAGCAGCAGGGCACTGTAGCCGGCCGCGCGCAGGCGGTTGAGCAGCCAGAGGCCGGCAATGCCGCCGCCAAAAATGAGGATGTCCGTGTCTATCGTGCGCATGGCGCGGAAGTCTAACAGCTTGCTGAAAAATACCCATCCCGGGCTTTTTCAGCCCGCGATTCCGGCACCCGTCCGAAATCGCTCGACGCCGCATCAATCACCTGGTCGTGATGGATTCACGCCCCGGCCAGCCTCAGGCGGCCAGGCGAGTCGGCCCTTGCCAGCCAGCGATGGCGGCTTCCGCTACAATGCTGCGAATTTTCTGCCGGACTCCCCGCGTGGCGCGCTTTCTCTACACTCTGGTCTTTCACCTGCTGCTGCCGGTCGTGCTGCTGCGCCTGCTCTGGCGCGGCCGGCAGGCGCCCGCGTACCGGCAGCGCTGGGGCGAGCGCTTCGGCCTCGGCATTCCGGCGCAGGCGGGCGGGCTCTGGGTGCATGCGGTGTCGGTGGGCGAGACACTGGCCGCGGCGCCCCTGGTCAATGCCTGGCGCGCGGCGCATCCGGGGCAGCCGGTGTTCGTCAGCACCATGACGCCGACCGGCTCGGCGCGGGTGCGCGCGCTCTGGGGCGAGACGGTCAACCATGCCTATGCGCCCTACGACCTGCCCTGGGCCTGGGCGCTGTTCCTGCGCCGGGTCCGGCCGGCGGCGCTGGTCATCATGGAAACCGAGCTCTGGCCGAACATGGTTGCGGCGGCGCGGGCGCGCGGCATTCCCGTGCTCTTGGCGAATGCGCGGCTGTCGGCGCGCTCGGCCCGCGGCTATGCCCGCGTCGGGGCGCTCGCCCGGCCCATGCTGGCGCAGCTGTCGGTCATTGCCGCCCAGGACGCGGCCACTGCCGGGCGTTTCCTTGAGCTGGGCGTGGCCGCGGCACGGGTACCGGTGACCGGCAGCCTGAAGTTCGACATCACGCTGCCGGAAGACCTGCCGGCGCGTGCCGCCGTCCTGCGCCGCGACTGGCAGTTGCAGGGGCGGCCGGTCTGGGTCGCGGCCAGCACCCACGAGGGCGAGGACGAACTGGTGCTGGCCGCCTTCGCGCGGTTGCGTGCCAGCCACCCGACGGCTTTGCTGCTGCTGGTGCCGCGCCATCCCGAACGTTTCGATGCCGTGGCGCGGCGCGTGGCCGAGGCCGGGTTCACGCCGGTCCGGCGCAGCCGCCACGAGGCGGTGACGCCGGCAACGGCGGTGTTCCTTGGCGACTCCATGGGCGAACTCCTGCTCTGGTATGCGCTGGCCGATGTCGCGCTGGTGGCCGGCTCGCTGCGGCCGCCGCTCGGCGGGCACAACCTGCTGGAACCGCTGGCCCTCGGCGTGCCGGCGCTGTCCGGCCCGCATGTGACCAATTTCCAGGCGATTGCCGACGAGCTGGCCGCGGCCGGCGCCCTGCAACTGGTGGCCGCGCCGCAGCTGGCGGCGGCCGTGGCGCGCCTGCTCGACGACAGCGCCCTGCGCGCGCGGCAGGTGGCGGCCGGCCACGAGGTGCTGGCGCGCAACCGTGGTGCGCTGGCGCGCCAGCTGGCGCTCGTCGGGGTGGACACTCCATGAACCTGCTGCTGCTCACCGCCGATGATCTGGTGGCCCCGGGCGAGGCAGTGCTGGCCGGACGCCGTCTGCGCCATGTGCAGGAGGTGCACCGCGCGGCCGCCGGCGACCGCCTGCGTGTCGGTCTTCTGGGCGGCCTCTGCGGCGAGGCCGAGATCACCCGCCTCGACCGCGAGCAGATGCACCTGGCCTTCACGCTGGACACGCCGCCGCCGCCCAAGCTGCCGCTGACGCTGCTGCTTGCCCTACCGCGGCCGAAAATGCTGAAGCGCATCCTGCAGACGGTGGCCGCGATGGGCGTGGCCCGCCTCGTGCTGATGAACAGCTACCGCGTGGAGAAGAGTTTCTGGGACTCGCCCTGGCTTGCGCCCGAGACCGTGCGCGAGCAGTTGCTGCTCGGGCTGGAGCAGGCGCGTGACAGCGTGCTGCCCGAGGTCCGGCTGGAGCCCTTGTTCAAGCCCTTTGTCGAGGACCGGCTGCCGGCGCTGGTGCATGGCACGCGCGCACTGGTGGCGCATCCGGTGGCGGCCGACGCCTGCCCGGTGGCGCTCAACCAGCCGCTGACGCTGGCCATCGGTCCCGAGGGCGGTTTCATTCCCTACGAGGTGGAAAAACTCGTGGCGGCCGGCTTCGAGCCGGTGCATCTCGGGCCACGCATCCTGCGCGTGGAAACCGCCGTTGCCGCGCTGACCGCGCGCCTGTTCGTCTGAGGCCCGGCGATGCGCATTCTTGT
>DAIRDY010000258.1:0-3540 GCA_036795935.1 Moraxellaceae bacterium
CGCGGATGAGCGCCGCATCGGCTTCCAGCGTGGCGCTGCCGGTGGGGCCGAGCGCGGGGTCCAGCGGCTTGCGCAGCAGGCGCAGCAGGAAGCGGCCGGTGTCGCCGCGGTAGCGCGGCAGCACGTGCATGTGCACATGCGGCACGGTCTGGTTGGCGGCGGGGCCGTCGTTCACCTGGTAGTGCACGGCGGCGGGGGCGAGCGCGGAGTGGTGCAGCGCCTGTGCCATGCGGGTGGCGGTGTCGACGAGGTGGCTGCGCAGCGAGCTGTCGAGTTCGTGCAGCTGGCGCCTGTGCGTCTTGGGGATGACGAGCACGTGGCCGCGGCGCAGCGGGAAGATGTCCATGAAGGCGAGCACGCGCTCGTCTTCGTAAAGCTTCACCGCCGGCAGGCGGCCTTCGATGATGGCGCAGAAAACGCAGTGGCTCATCCTAAGTGTTTCCTTTTGGTCGGTGGAGGGCGCTGGGTTCCCGCCGGCGCGGGAACGACGCAATTGATGGTCGCTGCAGGAATGACCGGCGCAGGCCCTCAGTGGCTGTTCGGGCACTGTTTTTCGGCGTGCGAAAGCAAAAGCACCGCGCAAAGGGCAAAGGAATTAACCGTCGCCCTGGTGATCATGGTCAGCGGTCGCCGGCCTGCCAGAGCCAGACCAGTGAATCCTCGGTGCGGCCGCGCGGCCGGTATTCGGCGCCGCACCAGCCGGTGTAGGGCAGCGTGCGCAGGGCAGCGAAGATCGCATCGTAATCCAGCTCGCCGCTGCCGGGCTCGTGGCGGCCCGGGGTGTCGGCAAACTGCACGTGGCCGATGCGGCCGATATTGGCGCGCAGCGCGCCCAGCACGTCTTCGCCCATGCGCGCCATGTGGTAGCAGTCGAACTGCATCTTCAGCGTCGGATGGTCGACGGTGTCCTGCATTTCCTGCATCTGCGCCACGTTGCTGATCAAAAAGCGCGGCATGTCGTGCGTGTTGATGGCCTCGAACACCGTGGTCACGCCGATGCTCTGCAGTGTTTCCGTGGCGTAGCGCAGATTGCCGGCCAGCGTGTGCAGGCAGCGCAGCAGATGCTCGCCCGCGGGTTCGCGGCCGGCGAGCACGTTCACGCAGGGCACGTCCAGCGCCTCGGCATAGCGCAGCGCATCCATCACCGCGTGGCGGAAGGCGTTCTCGCGGCCGGGCACGCAGGCCAGGCCGTCGCCGCCCTGCATCAGGTCGCCGGCGGGCACGTTGATCAGCACCAGCTCGAGGCCGTTCTCGTCCAGCTCGCGGCGGATGACATCCACCGGCAGCTCGTAGGGGAACTGGATCTCGACGGCGGCAAAGCCGGCGGCGCGCGCGGCGGCGAAGCGTTCCGCGAGCGGGCGTTCGGTGAACAGCAGCGAGAGGTTGGCGGAAAAGCGCAGCATCAGCGGGCGTCCGTGAACAGGCCGATGACGCTGGAGAGGTCGTCGGCCATGTGGCCGGCCTCGCCGTGGCGGCGCATGAGCCGGGCCGCGGCGCTGGCGAGCGGGGCCGGGCTTGCGCAGCGCGCGGCGAGGCTCTGCGCCATGTCGAGGTCCTTGAGCAGGGTTTGCACGCGCCACTGCACCGGCGTGAAGGTGCGCGTGCTCATGCGCGGCGCCAGCAACTGGAACGGTTTGGAATCGGCAAAACCGCCGGCGAGAGCGGGCGCGAGCCGGCTGGCATCGACGCCGGCTTTTTCGGCCAGCGCCACGGCCTCGGCAATCAGCAGCGAATTGGCGGCGACGATGAGCTGGTTGCACACCTTGCTCACCTGGCCGGCGCCGGCCGGGCCCATGTGCGTGACGCGCTGCGCGAGCGCGGCGAGCACGGGACGCAGGCGGTCGATGACGGCGGCGTCGCCGCCGGCCATCACCACCAGCGTGCCGGCCTCCGCACCGACCACGCCGCCGGACACCGGCGCATCCACCCAGTGTGCGCCGCGCGCCGCGACGCGTTCGGCGATGGCGCGCGTGGCCAGGGGATCGATCGACGAGAAATCCACCACCACCTGCCCGGGGCGCAGCGCGGCCTCGAGGCCGGCGGCGAGCACGCTCTCCACGGCGGCGGTGTCGGCAATGCAGAGCATGACGATGTCGCAGGTGGCGGCGAGTGCGGCCGGCGTGGCGGCCGCCGTGGCGCCTTCGGCCGCCAGCGGCGCGCATTTGTCGGCATGGCGGTTCCACACGGTGAGCGGGTGGCCGGCGGCGAGCAGGCGCCGGCACATGGGCAGGCCCATGAGGCCGATGCCGATGAATCCGAGTCGGGACATGAGGGCAATCCGCGGGCAGGAGAGCCCGTATTGTCGCCGTCGCCAGCGCGCCGGCAAGGCTTTTGCGTCGGCTGCCGGGCCGCCCCGGGGCGGCTACAGCGCCTCGTGTACGGCGGTGAAGAGTTCGCGGCCGCTGAAGTCGCGACGGCCGCCGGCCTCGGCGGCGCGGATCAGCCGCACTAGGGCGCGGTTGACCGGCGCGGCCTGGCCCAGCGTGTCGGCCAGCGCCACCACCTCGCCATTGATGTAGTCGATCTCGGTGGGCCGGCCGGCCTCCAGGTCTTCCCACATCGACGAGCGTGCCTCGGGGTCGATGGCCAGCATGCGCTGCGCGGCCAGCCGGAACACCCAGTCCGGCAGCTCGAGCAGGCCCGGAATGCGTCTGGGCGGCAGCGGCGTGAGCTTGGCCAGCGCCTGCTGGCGCTGTGCGAGCAGGGCCAGCGCCTCGCGCTGGGCGGCGGCCAGCACGCGCCGGTAGTTGCGCTGCTCAAGCTCGGCCTTGAGCGGCAGGCCCGAGAGCGCATTCACCGGGTTGTTGAGGTTGAGCAGCAGCTTGGCCCACTGCACGGCGCGCATGTCGGGCGCCAGCGTGAGCGGCAGGCCGGCGCCGCTGAAGGCGGGCAGGGCGTGGTAGAGCGCGACGTTCTGTTCGGCGGTGAGCTCGCCCTCGGAGCCCTGGTGGAAGCGGCCGTCGGCGGTCTGCACCACGTTGAAGGGCACCATGCCGGCGAGCACGGTCTGCCCGGGCAGGGCGGCGGCCAGCACGTCGGCGTTGTGCAGGCCGTTCTGCAGGCTGAGCACGACGGCGCCGGGCTTGAGCCGGCCGGCGAGCGTGGCCGCCACGCTCGCGGTGGCGGCGGACTTCACGGTGACCAGCACGAGGTCGGCCTCGCTCACCGGGTCGGCCTCGACGCTCCAGGGCACGCGGCCGGGCGGCAGTGCCTGTGCATAGCCGCGGTAGTCGCTCAGGCGCAGGCCCTGCAGGCAGAGCCGCTCGGCCATGGGCTGGCGCACGATGAGCACGGCATCGGCGCCGGCGGCCAGGAGCCGCCCGCCGACATAGCAACCGATGCTGCCTGCACCGTACACCGCAATCCGCATGTGCTGTTCTCCCCGGGACTGCGGCAAGTCTAGCCCGGATGGGCCGCGCCCTTCGCGCGCGGTGCCGTGGCCGGCGCCGGCAGGCAGGGTTTCCGGCGTGCGCATGACCTGCATCACAAAGCGCATGCGACGGGCCCTGAACAGCCGTGATGGCCGGATGCCCTGCGCGG
>DAIRDY010000259.1:0-3522 GCA_036795935.1 Moraxellaceae bacterium
TGAGGATGGCGCGGATGATGGCGCGCGTGGTCGGGATGCTGAAGCGCTTGCCGGTGCCGTGCGGGCCGCCGGTCCAGCCGGTGGAGACGATGAACACCTTGGAGTCGAAGGCCTCGATGCGTTTCATCAGCAGGTCGGCGTATTCACGTGCGTGGCGCGGGAAGAACGGGGCGCCGAAGCAGGTGGAGAAGGTGGTCTTGATGCCGGGGCCGGCACCCATTTCCGTGGAGCCCACCAGCGCGGTGTAGCCGGACAGGAAGTGGAAGGCAGCCTGCTGGCGGTTGAGCACGGCCACCGGCGGCATCACGCCGTAGAGGTCGCAGGTGAGGAAGATCACGTGCTTGGGCTCGCCGGCACGGTTGATCTCGACACGCTTGGCAATGTGCGAAAGCGGGTAGGCGGCGCGGGTGTTCTGCGTGCGCGAGGTGTCGTCGTAGTTGGGCGTGCGGCTGTCGTCGTCGAGCACGACGTTTTCCAGCACGGCGCCGAACTTGATGGCGTCCCAGATGACGGGTTCGTTTTCTTTCGACAGGTTGATGCACTTGGCGTAGCAGCCACCTTCGATGTTGAACACCGAGCCCGGGGCCCAGCCGTGTTCATCGTCGCCGATCAGCGAGCGTTCCGGGTCGGCGGACAGCGTGGTCTTGCCGGTGCCGGAGAGGCCGAAGAACAGCGCCACGCCGCCGTCGTCGCCGACGTTGGCGGAGCAGTGCATGGACAGCACGTCCTTGCCGGGCAGCAGGAAGTTCTGCACCGAGAACATGGCCTTCTTCATTTCACCGGCGTAGTTCATGCCGGCCAGCAGCACCTTGCGGGCGCCGAAGTTGAGGATGACGGCGCCGTCGGAATTGGTGCCGTCACGTTCGGGCACGCACTCGAAGCCGGGTGCGTTGATGATCTGCCATTCTTCTTTCTTGCCGGCGTTGTACACGTCCGGGGTGATGAACAGGTTCTTGCCGAACAGGCAGTGCCAGGCGGTTTCGGTGGTGACGCGGATCGGCAGGTAGTGGTTGGGATCGGAGCCGACATGCAGGTGCTGCACGAACTGGTCGCGCTCGCTGATGTAGGCCTGCACGCGCTCCCACAGCGCATCGAACTTGTCGGCCGGGAAGGCCTTGTTCACCGGGCCCCAGTGGATGCTGCCCGAGGTGCTCGGCTCGTCGACGATGAAGCGGTCGGCCGGCGAGCGGCCGGTGCGGTGACCGGTGTTGACGGTGAGGGCGCCGTTGTCGGCAAGCGTGCCTTCGTTGCGCTGGATGGCGAGTTCGACGAGCTGGGGACGGGAGAGATCCTGATAGACCTTCAGTGTTGTCATGATGATCCGTGGGCCGGTGGGCCTGAGCTGTGACCGCCCGGGGTGGGGCGGAGTCCGCGAATCCCGGTCCGCCCGTGTGGGGGCGGCGGGGGGTGGGGCCAAGTCTGGCGCCGGTGTGGCGGGCGCCATGGCCGAAAAAGCCCGGCGATTATCCCCGAAGCCCGGGCAGAGTGCGAAGCCGACGCATCGGGCTTGTCCGACCGATGGGTCATTGCGGGTGGTCAGAAGTAGCGGGACAGGAACAGGCTGCCCCAGAGCAGTTCGCGCCGGCCGTCACCTGCGCGGATTTCCGGGCTCTGGTAGCGCAGCACCCAGCCCAGCCGGTAATGCGCGCCGACCTGGCCGGTCACCCCCACCCAGCCTTCCAGCAGCAACGGATAGAGCTGGTCGGCGTCGTAGCTGACCGCACTGTCACGGAACTGGCCCTGCAGGAAGGCGTTGTGCAAGCGGGCACGCAGCTTGAGCCCGGTCCAGACATACAGCTCGCGCGGGCCGTCGGGGGGGATCAGCAGGCCGGGCGTGGGCTGGGCGAAGTATTCGCTGCGGTCTGGCGTGAAGCTCCACCACGGCGTGTTGAGGCGCCCCATGCGCAGCGACAGCGCGCCGCTGGCCTCGGTCAGGTAGCCGGCGCCGGCTTCCCAAGCCAGCTTGAGCTCGCGGCCGGGGTGTCCGCTCAGCAGGTATTGCGCGCCGCCGCTGTAGCGGAAGGTGGCTTCGCCGCCGGCGGAAATCTGGTGTCGCCAGCCGGCGGGCCGGTTGACGCCGATGACATCGTGCAGCTGCCCGTGCAGGTCGCCGGACAGGTGCAGGCCGAGCAGGCCCACGGTCAGCGTGCGCTCGCTGGCGCTGCGCCGGTCGGCGGCCAGCAGCATGCGCGTGTTGGCCAGGTAAAGCAGGCTGGCATAGGGGCGGTCATCAGGCTGCATGGCCGCTTCGGCAATGTCGTCCGGGGTGAAGGCGGCGAGGCCGAGCTGCAGGCTGTGCAGGCGCAGGCGGCCGTCGCGCTCCGCATCGTCGAGGCCGAGCCCGCGGTCGATGGCGGCCAGCGGCCGGTCCAGGCTGAGCGGCCAGCGCGCCACGCGGCGCCCGGCCAGGCTCAGGCTGAGGCCGCCGGTGTAGTCGCGGTCGTGCTTGGTGAAGCTGAACACGTCGTTGTCGAGGGAGAGCGACCAGCCGCTGTTGTCGGGCTCGTTGGTGGCGGGCGTGCGGTCCTCCGCGCCGCAGCCGGCGGCGAAGGCGCAGAGCAGGAGCAGCGTCGCGTGACGGGGCATGCAGGTCTCCCGGGCCCGGCGTCGCCGGCGGGCCGAGAGAGGCGACGCCTGTGTTTCACGCTAGTCGCTGGCGGGCTGCGCTGCCATGCCCGTGCTTGCAGGCGCCAGCGCTTCCTGTTTGGCTAGGCGCCCTCCGTGAACTGCCGGTGCCTGTCCATGCCCAATCCTGTTCTCCACCAGCTCAATGTGCTGGGTTCCGTCGTCAGCTCCACCCTCGGCCTTTGGCGTGGCGCGCAGACCCTGCCGGCCAGCGTGCCGGGCCGGCAGCCGGCCCTGCCGCTGCGGCTGTATGACATCGAGGCTTGCCCCTATTGCCGCGTGGTGCGCGAGGCGCTGACCGCGCTGCATCTGGATGCCGAGATCCTGCCCTGCCCGAAAGGCGGCACGCGTTTCCGCGCCGAGGCCGAACGCCTGGGCGGCAAGCAGCAGTTCCCGCTGCTGGTCGATGCCAACACCGGCACCGTGATGTACGAGTCAGCCGACATCGTCGCCTACCTGTTCCGTACCTATGCCGGTCGCGAGGTGCCTGCCTATTACCGCAGCAGCGCGCTGCGCCCGGCGCTGGGCGCGACGGCAGCTGCCGTGCGCGGGCTGCGCGGCCTGCGGGTGCGCCCGTCGCGGGCACCGGTGCAGCCGCTGGCCCTGTGGAGTTTCGAGGCCAGCCCGTATTCCCGCCTGGTGCGCGAGCGCCTGTGCGAGCTGGAGATTCCCTACACCCTGCACAACATCGGCAAGGAGCGCTGGCAGGACATCGGTCCGGCCGTGTTCCGGCTCAAGCCCGGTCCCTACGAGCCGATTCCCGGGGGCAAGCGCGACGCGCACTTCCGGCGCACCGGCCACATGCAGGTGCCGTATCTCGAAGACCCCAACACCGGCACGGCGCTGCTCGAGTCGGCGGCCATCATCGATTACCTCGAGCAGACCTACGCCGGCTGA
>DAIRDY010000260.1:0-3513 GCA_036795935.1 Moraxellaceae bacterium
CCGGCGACGGCGCGCAGGCGGCGGCGCTGCCATTCGATCTTCAGCATCCACCCGTGCGTCTGCACATGCGGGCCGACATGCGCCTGGCCGATCACGTGCGCCCGCTCGAGATGGGCCATCGCCGCCTCACGCTGCCCTGCGTGCAACCGCGTTTTCGCCGCCGCCATTTCCGTGGCAAACGCCTGCTGCTGCAGGGGATGCATTTGCTTCATGCCTGAACCTCAGTGTGCACAGCCGCTGTCGTGACGGCCGCTTTCCAGGTCGCGGATGATGGGGCAGTCGGGGCGGTCGTCGCCCTGGCAGCTGGCGGCAAGGCCGGCGAGCAGGTCGCGCATTTCCGTGAGCTCGCGGATGCGCGCGTCCAGTTCGTCCACATGCCGGTTGGCAAGGCGCTTCACGTCGGCGCTGGCACGCGTGCGGTCCTGCCACAGCGACAGCAGCATGCCGGTCTGCTCCAGCGAAAAGCCGAGGTCGCGTGCGCGGCGGATGAAGCGCAGCGCATGCAGGTCGCGCTCGGTGTAGACGCGGTAGCCGGCGTCGGTGCGCTGGCTCGGCGGCAAGAGGCCGATGGCCTCGTAGTGGCGGATCATCTTGGCCGTGACGCCGGTGGCGGCAGCAGCCTTGCCGATGTTCATGTCCGACTCTCCGTGACGGCGGGCACGCGGTGGCGTATCCGCGATGGGCTGGAAGCGAGCGATCATGTCCGCGGCTCCGCAACAGTGGCCGGGCGCCAGCGCTTCAGCAGCAACGCGTTGCCGACCACGCTGACGCTGGAGAAGGCCATGGCGGCGCCGGCGAACACCGGGTTGAGCAGGCCGGCGGCGGCCAGCGGAATGCCGACCACATTGTAGGCAAAGGCCCAGAACAGGTTCTGCCGGATCTTGCGCCAGGTGGCGCGCGACAGCGCAATGCTCTCGGCGATCAGGCGCGGGTCGCCGCGCATCAGTGTCACGCGCGCAGTGTGCATGGCGACATCGCTGCCGTCGCTCATGGCAATGCCGACATCGGCCGCGGCCAGCGCCGGGGCGTCGTTGATGCCGTCGCCGATCATCGCCACCACGCCGCCCTGCTGCAGGCGGCGCACGGCACGCGCCTTCTCTTCCGGCACGATGCCGGCCACCACCTCGTCGATGCCGACGGCGGCGGCAATCGGCGCCGCCGCACCGGCGCTGTCGCCGGTGAGCATGACGGTGCGGATGCCGAGCGCACGCAAGGCGGCGACGGCGGCCACCGACTCCGGCCGCAACTGGTCGCGGAAGGCGAGCAGGGCGGCGGCGGACGCCGCGCCGGCCGGCGCCAGCCAGGACACGGTGCAGCCTTCGGCCTCGAACGCGGCGGCAGGGGCGGCGAGGGCGGCAGTGGCAATGCCCTGTTCCTCCATCAGTGCGCGGTTGCCGAGCAGCCAGTCGCCGTCGTCGAGCCGGCCGCGCACGCCGCGGCCGGGCAGCGCGGTCAGCGCCTCGGCCGGCGCAAAGGCGATGTCTTTTTCGGTCGCGGCGGCCAGCACGGCCTGCGCCAGCGGATGCGTGCTGCCGGCCTGCAGCCGTGCCGCCTGGCGCAGCGCGGCATCGGCCGCCGACGCTGCATTGCCCTCGCCAGCGGCCGCCAGCACCTGCACCAGCGCCGGCTGGCCCCGCGTCAGCGTGCCGGTCTTGTCGAAGGCGACCGTGCGGATGCGATGGGTGATCTCCAGCGCCTCGGCATCGCGGATCAGGATGCCACGCTGCGCGGCAACGCCGGTGCCGGCCATCAGCGCCGTCGGCGTGGCGAGGCCGAGCGCACAGGGACAGGCAATCACCAGCACCGCGACGGCATTGATGATGGCGGTCTCGAGGCCGGCGCCGGCGACCCACCAGCCCAGGAAAGTGAGCGCGGCAATCGCCACCACCACCGGCACGAACACCGCGCTGACCTTGTCGACCTGGCGCTGGATGGGCGCCTTCGCCGCCTGCGCGTCCTCGACCAGGCGGATGATGCGCGCCAGCAGGGTGTAGTCGCCGGTGGCCTCGACACGCACCAGCAACAGGCCGTCGCCGCTGATGGCGCCGCCGATGGCGCGGTCGCCGGGGCCGCGCGGCAGCGGCCGGCTTTCGCCGGTGAGCAGCGCCTCGTCCATCAGGGTGTGGCCTTCCTCGATAATGCCGTCGGCCGGCACGCGCTCGCCGGGACGCACGCGCACACGGTCGCCGGCCCGCAACTCGGCCACCGGCAGCTCGACCTCCGTGCCGTCACGCAGCACGCGCGCGGTGTCCGGGCGCAGCGCCTCCAGCGCGCGGATGGCGGCCGTGGTCTGGCGCTTGGCGCGCGCCTCCAGCCACTTGCCGAGCAGCACCAGCGTGATCACCACCGCCGAGGCCTCGAAATACAGGTGGCCGCCATGCGCGGCATGGCCGGCGACGAGCTGCCAGACACTGAGGCCGTAGGCGGCGGAGGTGCCGATGGCCACCAGCAGGTCCATGTTGCCGGTGCGCGCGCGCAGCGCCTTCCAGCCGGCACGGTAGAAACGGGCGCCGAGCCAGAACTGCACCGGTGTCGCCAGCAGGAACTGCAGCCAGCCCGGCGGCATCAGGTCGAGGCCGGCGGCCATGGCCAGCATCGGCAGCACCAGGGGCAGCGTGAGCACGATGCCGGCCACCAGCGCCCGCGTGCTGCCGTCCTGCGCGTGTGCATCCGGCCGGCGCGCGGCCCGGGGCAGGGCGCCGTAACCCGCGGCGGTGACGGCCGCCACCAGTGCCGACGGCGCCAGCCCGGCCATGTGCTCGACACGTGCGGTATCGGTGGCCAGGTTGACGCTGGCCGCGACCACGCCGGGCACGGCCGCCAGCGCCTTCTCCACACGCCCGGCGCAGGAGGCGCAGGTCATGCCGCTCAAGGCCAGGTCGGTGTGCTGGGTGGCGAGGTGATAACCCGCGCCTTCGACGGCGGCGCGCAGCGCGGCCAGCGCAGGCCGGCCGTCGCTCTCGATGCGCGCGGACTCGGTGGCGAGGTTCACGCTGACCGCGGTGACACCGGGCACGGCCGACAACGCCTTCTCCACGTGCAACACGCAGGAGGCACAGGTCATGCCCTCGATGCCGAGGGTCTGGGTGGTGGCCGGTGACGTGGCCGGCGGGGTTCCCGCGGCGGCGGGAGCGGCATGGGGATTCATGGTCTGCACTCCGGAAAGGTCGTGATGGCTGCAAGCCTCGGCCTTCCCCCCGTGGCAAGGTCAAGGGGAGAAGGCCGGGCCGTCGTCAGTCCACCCTTTCGGCGGGATAGCCGAGCTGGTTGATGTGCGCGCAGAGCGCGTCCGGATCAGCGGCCGACTCGACCTGCACGCGACCGGCAGCGCGGTCGACGTGCACGCGCGCCGCCGGGTCCAGTGCGGCGAGGCCCCTGGTGATCTTGGCGACACAGCTGCCGCAGCCCATGTTGCTCACAGCGAAGGTGACCATGATGTGCTCTCCGTTACGCGGGGCCGGAATGACCCCTCGCGCACAGGCTCGGCGTTGCCACGATGGCAAGGTCAAGCGC
>DAIRDY010000261.1:0-3512 GCA_036795935.1 Moraxellaceae bacterium
AGCTCGATGTCGCGCATGCGGAAGCGGAAGTCGCCGGTCTTGCGGTCCTCGAAGTAGTAGTGCAGCGAGCGCTTAATGGTGGGGAAGGCCAGCTCGTCCCAGGGAATCTCGTGCTCGGTGAACAGCCGGCACTCCAGGCTCTCCTCGCCCACGCCGAACGCGCCGTCTTTCAGTTCGGCGCGGAACATCAGGTAGACCTGGTTGATGTGGCGGATGTTGAACACGGCATAGAGCTCGCCGATGGCCACCGGGGCGGCGGCTTCCTCGAAGGTTTCGCGGGCGGCGGCCTCGGGCGTGGTCTCGCCGTTTTCCATGAAGCCGGCGGGCAGGGTCCAGAAGCCGCGGCGCGGTTCGATGGCCCGGCGGCAGAGCAGGATCTTGTCCTCCCACACCGGCAGGCAACCGCAGACCACCTTGGGATTCTGGTAGTGCACGGTGTGGCAGTGGTCGCAGACGTAGCGCGGGCGCGAGTCGCCTTCGGGAATGCGGTGCGCGACGGCGTGGCCGCACTGGCTGCAGAAGTTCATGCCGGGCTCCGGAGGGACGGGTGGCCGAGTATAGCGTGGCCCTTGCGGCGGGCGGCTGCCGGGGGCATGCCCCGCCGGTGTCGCCACCGGCGGGCGGATGGCGCGCCGGGACGGTCGTTCCGGCTTGGGTGCCCGTCGTGGCTTGGGTACACTGCCCGGCATGCCCGAACGCCATCTGCTCCTGCCCCAGCTCTGCGACCGCCTGCGCGACTGCCATCCCAGCCCTGCACAGGTAGATGCGGCCGTGCTGGTGCCGGTCACCGACGAGCCCGAGCCCCGGCTCATCCTCACCCGCCGTGCCAGCCACATGAACTCGCATGCCGGCGAGGTGGCCTTTCCGGGCGGCAAGCGTGACGCCAGTGACGCCAGCATCATTGCCACCGCGCTGCGCGAGTCGCACGAGGAAATCGGCCTTGAGCGCGGGCTGGTGCAGGTGGTCGGCGAGCTCGACGTGTTCACCTCCAAGGTGGGCCTGCGCGTGCAGCCGGTCATCGGCGTGGTGCCCGGCGAGCTGGACCTGCGCCCCAATCCCGGCGAGATCGAGAGTATCTTCCGCGTGCCGGTGGAGTTCTTCCTGACGGAGAAGGTGTCCTATACCCACCGCTTCCGCTTCATGGGCCAGGACTACACCGTGCCCAGCTTCAACTATGGCGACTACGTGATCTGGGGGCTGACCGCCTTCATGATCGTCGACCTGATGAAGCGGGCCTACGACCACGACATCGAATTCAAGTGGCCGGCGCCGATTGCCGCCGACCGCGCCCGCCGGGCCGGCGATGCCTGAGCCGGCCACTGCTGCAGCAAGAAGAGGGGAACAGATGATCTATTCGCTGGGCGAGCGTCGCCCCGAGATGCGCGGCGATTGCTTCATTGCCGACAATGCCACCGTCATCGGTTCCGTGGTGCTGGAAAACAACGCCAGCATCTGGTTCAACGCCGTGCTGCGTGGCGACAACGACCTCATCACCATCGGCGAGAACTCCAACATCCAGGACGGCAGCGTGCTGCATACCGATTTCGGCATGCCGCTCACCGTCGGCCGCAACGTCACTGTCGGCCACAAGGTCATGCTGCACGGCTGCAGCATCGGCGAGGGCTCGCTCATCGGCATCAATGCCGTGATCCTGAACGGGGCCAAAATCGGCCGCTACTGTGTCATCGGGGCCAATGCGCTGATTCCCGAAGGCAAGGAAATTCCGGACTTCTCGGTGGTGATGGGCAGCCCGGGCAAGATCGTGAAGCAGGTCAGCGATGCGCAGAAAGCCATGATGGAGTTCGGCGCGCTGCACTATGTAGAGAACTTCAAGCGTTACCAGCGCGAGCTGAAGCGCGAGGGCTGAGGGGCCCGGCCGGCCTTGCCGGCCCGACAAGAACACGAGCCGCGCCGCCTGACGGCCGGCCATGACAAGAGGCGTTATCCATGCGCTCGTTTTTCCGCCGGCCGGGATGGCTGGCCCTGTTGCTCTGCTTCCTCGCGCTGCCGGTGTCGGCCAGCCCCAAGGTGCGGCCATGGATGCTGGCCGACTGGCAGAACGACACCCCGCATCTGGCCGACCTCGGCCTGGCGCCCGCCGCCTTTGCCAACCGCCTCGACAACCGCCTCATCGTGTTTGCGCACCCGGTGCGCGACATCACGCTGCCCGGCCCCAAGGGGCTGCGCCGCTTCAGCAATGCCCGCTTTGTCAGTGCGGTGGCCGTGGTCGATACGCCGGCAACCACGCTGCGCCAGCGCATGCGCGATTTCGCCGGCTACAAGTCGCTGTTTCCCATGCTCACCGAGTCCGACGTGGTGGCCGTCGACGGTTCCAACCTGGTGACCCGCTTCCGTGTCGACATTCCGCTGCCGGCACTGGCCACGATTGCCATCGACTTTCGCGTCAAGCAGACACTGGAGAGCGACGGCAGCATTTCCGGCATGCTGATCGACGGCCAGGCCAAGTCGCTGATCGCCATGCTCGGCGGCATGACCGACGAGCTGGCCGACCAGCCCGTGCTGACGCGCTGGGAGTTCCTGCCGGTCGATGCCAACCGCTCGCTGCTGGTGTTCACCTACTGGGACCGCATCGAGCTGAAAAGCTTTTTTGCGCGCAAATTTCTCGAGGAATATCCCGAGATCAAGTCGGTCGGTCCCTATGTCATGGCCTCCGGCGGCGTCGAGTCCATACGCCGCAACTTCAGCCTTTCCACGCGCATTGCGCCCACCCAGGGCATTCCCGGCTGGCAGTCGCTGGCGAAGATGCAGCCGCTGCTGGATCGCCTGAGCGTGCACGGCCAGATCGGCGTGCTCGAGCCCGAGCCCGTCATCACCGTCCACCAGAAAGCGCGTCCGCTGCGCTATTCCGCCGTTGCCATGCGCATGGATACGCCGCCGGCGCTCACGCGTCGCCTGTCGACGATTTACGAGCGCATTCCGGAGGTGCAGAAGGAATTGCGCAAGATCAGCGTGCAGGATCGCGGCCGCGAGGTTGACCTCGATCTCGACATCCGGTTTGCCGTGCTGGTGATCCGCTTCAGCCTGGACATGGACATGCAGGTGGTGTGGGAGTCGCCGGAGCGCCTGACCTTCCGGCGTACCCGTGGCGGCCTTGCGCAGTTGCAGGGGGCGGCCGAGTGGCAGCCGACGCAGGCGGGCAACGACACGCTGATGTTCACTGCCGCCGCCCACGAAATCGGCGACGAGGCGCCCCTGATCCTGCGTCTGGCACACAAGATCGTGGAGCAGATTCCCTTTGCCGAGGCACTGGCGAGCATGGCGGTGCAGATGGTGGTGATGGAGCGCCTCAAGCCCTGGGTCGAGCGCCAGGGCGGGGCCAGCGTGGCGGGCTCCCAGGGGAAGCTCTGAAGAGCAGCGCGATCGGGCGCCCTGCTTCGTTGCGTCCTCGCTCACCCCTTGTCTCTCCATTCGACATGTCATCAGGGATGAGCGGCGGGGCGTCCCGCCATCACCGATTTTCAGAGGCTCCCTGGCGCGCGTTTGTTCAATTG
>DAIRDY010000262.1:0-3499 GCA_036795935.1 Moraxellaceae bacterium
CCAGCGAGTACGGCGAGTGGTTGAAGTCGCTGGACACCAGCAACTCGTCGCAATAGCCGAGAATGCCGGCATGCGAACCCGCCGCCTCGCGTGCGAACACGGCATTGATCACCGCCGGCGTGACCGGCTGCCGGCTGACAAAGCTGAAATCCAGCAGCGCGACATTCTGCGTCGGCACGCGCAGCGAATAGCCGTCAATGCGCGCACCCAGTTCCGGCAGCACGCGGCGCAGCGCGCCAATGCTGCTGGACGTGGTGGGAATCAGGTTCACGCCGGCGGCACGGCCGCGGCGCAGGTCGCGGTGCGTGTGGTCGAGCACCACCTGGTCCGAGGTCAGCGCATGCACTTCCGTCATCAGCCCCGACTCGATGCCGAAGGCCTCGTCGAGAATTTTCACCAGCGGCACCAGCGCATGCGTGGTGCAGGACACGCTGGACAGCACGCGGTCGCCGGGGCGCAGCGAGGTGTGGTTGATGCCGTAGACCACGGTGGCATCCACTTCATCGAACGGCGCCGCACCGATGACCACCTTGCCGGCACCGGCCGCCAGATGGCGGGCCGCCTGCGCGCGCGCGCGGAACTGCCCCGTGCATTCGAGCACCACGTCGATACCGAGCGCCGCCCAGGGCAGTTTTTCCGGATCGGGCTCACTGAACAGGCGGATGCGATGGCCGCCGACGCAGAGGTCGCCGCCCTCAAGCTGCACTTCACCGGCGAAGCGGCCGTGCGTGCTGTCGTAGCGTGTCAGGTGCACCAGCGCCTCGGGCTTGCCGAGGTCGTTGATGGCGACCACCTCGAGCGCGGCATCGCCGCCGGCCTCGAGATACGCGCGCAGCACGTTGCGGCCGATGCGGCCGTATCCGTTGATCGCGACGCGTAATGCCATGTCCGCTCCCTCACCCACCGCCCCCGCCTGCACGGAAGCAGAGGCCCGGCGTCAGATGATGTCGTTCACCGCGGCCACCACGGCCTCGGTGGTGATGCCGAAATGCGCGTACAGCTTGCCGGCCGGCGCCGACTCGCCGAAGGACGACATGCCGATGATGCGGCCGTCGAGGCCGGCGAACTTCCACCAGTAATCCACATGCGAGGCCTCGACCACGACGCGCGCGCGCACCGCGGAGGGCAGCACGGCCTCGCGCCAGGCAGCATCCTGCGCCATGAACACGTCGACCGAGGGCAGCGACACGACGCGCACCGACTTGCCGGCGGCGGCGAGCTGCTTCTGCGCCTCGACAGCGAGCGCGACTTCCGAACCGGTGGCAATGATGATGGCATCGGGCTCGGCACCGCTCTCCGGCACCAGCACATAGCCGCCACGCGCGATGGCGGCGAGCTGCGCGGCCGTGCGCGGCTGATGCGGCAGGTTCTGGCGCGAGAAGATCAGCGCCGTCGGGCCGTCGGCGCGCAGCAGCGCCGCCTTCCAGGCCACGGCCGACTCCACGGTGTCGCAGGGACGCCACACGCTCATGTTCGGGGTGCCGCGCAAGCTGGCCAGCTGCTCGACGGGCTGGTGGGTGGGACCATCTTCACCGAGGCCGATGGAGTCGTGGGTGTAGACGTGGATGGCGCGCTGCTTCATCAGCGCGGCCATGCGCACGGCGTTGCGGGCGTATTCCATGAAGATCAGGAAGGTGGCGCCATAGGGAATGAAGCCGCCGTGCAGCGCGATGCCGTTCATGATGGCGCTCATGCCGAATTCGCGCACGCCGTAATAAATGTAGTTGCCGGCGGCCTCTTCCTGGATGCCGTGACAGCCTTTCCACAGCGTGAGGTTGGAGCCGGCGAGGTCGGCGGAGCCGCCGAGCAGTTCGGGCAGCAGCGGGCCGAAGGCGTTCAGCGTGTTCTGCGAGGCCTTGCGGCTGGCGATGGTCTCGCCCTTTTCGGCGCAGGCGGCAATCCAGGCATCGGCCTGCGCAGCAAAGCCGGCAGGCAGCTCGCCCTTGAGGCGACGCGCGAGTTCGGCCGCAAGCTCCGGATGTGCCTGCTCATAGCTGCGGAACAGCGCGTTCCACTGCGCCTCCAGCGCCTCGCCCTTGGGGCGGCAATCCCAGGCTTCGTAAATGTCGGCGGGAATCTCGAAGGGGCCGTGCGGCCAGCCCAGTGCTTCGCGCGTCAGTGCGATCTCGGCATCGCCGAGCGGCGCGCCGTGACACTCTTCCTTGCCCTGCTTGTTCGGCGAGCCGGCGCCGATCACGGTGCGGCAGATGATGAGCGTGGGCTTTGCGCGCTCGTTGTGCGCGGCAATGATGGCGGCACGGATGGCCTCGGCATCGTGGCCGTCGATCTGGCCGATCACCTGCCAGCCGTAGCTTTCGAAACGCTTTTTCGTGTCGTCGCTGAACCAGCCTTCGACTTCGCCGTCGATGGAGATGCCGTTGTCGTCATAGAAGGCAACGAGCTTGCCGAGACCGAGCGTGCCGGCCAGCGAGCAGACTTCGTGCGAAATGCCTTCCATCAGGCAGCCATCACCGAGGAAGCAGTAGGTGTGGTGGTCGATGACAGGGAAGCCGTCGCGGTTGAACTGCGCCGCCAGCGTCTTTTCGGCGATGGCCATGCCCACCGCATTGGCGATGCCCTGGCCGAGCGGGCCGGTGGTGGTTTCGATGCCGGGTGCATAGCCGTACTCGGGATGGCCCGGGGTCTTGCTGTGCAGCTGGCGGAAGCTCTTCAGGTCGTCGATGGAGAGGTCGTAGCCGGTCAGGTGCAGCAGCGCGTACTGCAGCATGGAGCCGTGGCCGTTGGAGAGCACGAAGCGGTCGCGGTTGAGCCACTGCGGATTGGCCGGGTTGTGGCGGAAGGGGCCGCGCCACAGCACTTCGGCGATGTCGGCCATGCCCATGGGTGCGCCCGGATGCCCGGAGTTGGCCTTCTGCACGGCGTCCATGGCGAGGGCACGGATGGCATTGGCAAGGCGGCGGTCAGGCAGGGCGGCGGCAGGCATGGAACGCTCCGGGGCTGGCGGTCCCGGCGGACGCCGGGAAGCGGGAAAAAAGAGGCGCGTATTCTCCCTGTTTCACCCGGGGGCAGCAAATGAGCCGGCAGCGCCTGTAGGGGTTTTCCACCATCGCCAGCGTCGGGACCGGCGCCTAGAATGCAGGCCTTTGCCGCAAGGAAGCCCCGCCATGTCCCCGTTCCGCCTGCTGCCTCTCGCCGGCCTGCTCCTGCTGCCGGCCTGGAGCCACGCCCAGGCCCTGCGCAAGGGCGATGTCCCCGCCGTCCGCGCCACGCATACCGACCAATTGCTGGTGCAGCTGGCCGAAGGCCCGCTGGCACCCGCCGTGCGCCAGCTCCAGGCCACGGAAATGGCTCGCCTGTCGACGCTGGCCGGCCAGCCGCTGCGCCTGCGCCGCCGCCCCGATGCCGACGGCCGCGCCGTGCTGCAGCTGGCGCGTGCGGTCAGCACGCCGGAGGCCGAGGCCCTGGCCTCGCGCCTGGCCGCCGACCCGGCCATTGCCGCCGCCGCACCGGACTACCTGCGCAAGCGCAGCGACGGCAT
>DAIRDY010000263.1:0-2248 GCA_036795935.1 Moraxellaceae bacterium
GCGCAGGGGCGTGTCGGTCATGCGGAATCCTTGCCGGAGGCGGTGGCGGGCGGGGTCAGGCCGTCGTGGATCAGCAGGCCGTGGGTGCCGGGGAACTCGTTGTGCGCGCGCGCCGCGAGCAGCGCGGCAATGCGCTCGTGCAGGTTGGCGACCTTGCGGGCGGCACGCGCCAGCCACACGCGGCGCGGCAGCCAGCGGTCGGGCAGGGCGCTGGCACTGCCCAGCCCGTCGACGGCGACCAGCCGGAGGACATGGCCGCCGGCATCGCACTGCACCACGAGGTTGTGCACGAGCAGGTCGCGCGAGGGCACGCCGAGCTGTGCCCAGGCCTCGCCGAAGCGCTGTACCGCGGCCTGCAGCTCCGGGCCGTAGCCGTCGTCCCAGATGTGCTGCTTCAGCGTGCGCGCGATGCGGCCGTCGCCATCGCGGATGAGCTCGGAAACCAGGCCGAGGCCCATGTCGGTGTCCTCGAAGCCGTAGCAGCGGCTGACCAGCGCAAATGCCGGTTCGCCGAGCCGGGCCGCGATGTCCTGCATCACGGCGAATTCCTCGCGGTTGTCATCGAAGCTGGACAAGGGGCGCAGGTTCTTCGGAAAGCCCTTCTTGCGGCGCAGGTCGGCCAGCGTGAAATCCGGCCGGCGCACCTTGATCACGCGATCGGCATGCGCCGGATGCACGAAGCACAGGCGGTTGCCGCCGCGCGCAAAGGCCGTGAGCGTGGAGAGCTGCAGCGTCATTTCATCCGGCCGTCGGGATGGATGTCGCGCGCCCACACATAATCGTGGCTGAACGGCAGGCCGGCGGTGGCCTCGACGATGTACTGCGCGTACAGGCGGGTGTTCATCTCGCGCTGGAAAAAGTCGCGGGCGCGTGCGGCCCAGGCCCGGCGCTTGGCGTCATCGTGGTGGAACTCGCGGATCTTGGCCAGCAGGTCGGCCTCGTCGTTGAAGTACACGGCGCTTTCCGGCGGCAGCAGCTCGTCGAAGCGCGGGCCGCTGTGCGTGAACTGCAGGATGCCGTTGCCGGCAAGCTGTGCCATGCGCGCCGAGGAGTACCAGTAGTGGCCTTCCTGGCGGTTCAGGTTGAGGCCCATCTTGCTGTTGCCGAGCGCACGGTCGTAGTCGCGGCCCCAGACCGGCGGTTCGCCGAAGCTGCCGTAGGTCTTGAACACCAGCTCGTCGCCGAGCGTGTCCTTGATGCGCTTCACCATCTCCAGGCGCTTGGTCAGGTTGGTGCTGTTGCTGCAGAACAGCAGGTCGATGGGCAGGTCGCTGCGCTGCGAGTTGTCCAGGTTCTCGATCGAGGGGTCGACCGGGTTGGGCATGTGGTAGACGCGGGCGCGACTGCCCTCGAACTGCGCGAGCTCGCGGCGGCCGGTGGAGACGAAGATGGCGTCGGTGACGGTGGCGCGCGACTTGATGCGCTCGACGTTACTGGGCACGAACAGCGGATCGTTGTTGCAGTGCGCGATCACCACCGAGGGCCGGCGCTTGCGGATTTCCGTCAGCGTGTCGTTGCTGATGATGTCGCAGTGGCCGGCGATGACGAGATCCGGCTCCATGGCCTCGACCATTTCCAGCAGGCGGCGGTTGGCCTTGGCATGGCCGAGGTCGCGCAGGCCGAGCGGGGCTTCGAAGGCGGCGACATCGCGGTCGCTGAAGCCCTGCACGTAATGGTCGTTCTTGATCAGGCCGAAGGTCAGTTTCTGGGCCCAGCTGACACGGGTTTGGCCATAGCGGCGCAGTTGCTGGTAGGCGATGTGCAGGACGCGCATGGGGTTCTCGCAATGCCGGCGGCGACCGGCGGCTTCAGTTCAGGAAGGGGTGTCCAGCAGTTCGCGGTAGCAGGCAAAGGTCTGCTCGCACATCGTGCCGAGTTCGAAATCGCGGCTCTCGGCCGGGCGCTGCGGCGACGCCAGCCAGGCCTGCACGCGGGCGGCCAGCGCGGCCTCGTCCCCCGCCGGCACGGCACCGAAGGGGAACAGGCGGCGCAGGATCTCGCCCGAGCCGCCCTCGTCCCAGCCGATCACCGGCTTGCCGAGGCGCAGGGGTTCCAGCGTGGTGCGGCCGAAGGCTTCGGGCGTGGTGCGCAATGCTAGCACCAGGTCGCACTGGCTCAGTACCTGCGGCATGTCGTCCCGATGCCCGGTGAAGGTCACCCGGTCGTCCAGGCCGAGCGCGCTGACGCGGGCGCGCACCTCGGCGGCATAGTCTTCCTTGGCCTCTTCTGCGCCGCCGATGACCAGGCC
>DAIRDY010000263.1:2348-3479 GCA_036795935.1 Moraxellaceae bacterium
CATGCAGGATGTCGGGCCGCAGCTCGGCCAGCAGGCGGCGGAAGGGGCGCACCTGGAACAGGGTGGCCAGCGACTTGCGGTGCACCGGCAGCGTGATGTGCTCGCTGCCTTCACGCGCGAGCTGGTCAACGAGGCGGCCGCCGCTGGAGATCACGATCGAGCGGTGGCCGGCCGCCACCAGTGCCCGGGCAATCTCCAGCGTGCCGCGCTCGACGCCGCCGGCGTTCAGGGCCGGCAGTGTCTGCACCACGGTCATTTTTTTCTGCGCTTGCGCCATTTTTTCGGAACCAGGTGCTTGGGCTTGATGGCATAGACCGGCGCCGCACCGGGCGGCCGGTGCTTGAAGCGGCGGTGCGACCACAGATACTGCGTGGGCGCACGCCGGATCAGCGTCTCCAGCTCGTGGTTGATGCGGGTGGCATCGGCCACGTCGTCGTTGCCGGGATAGTCGGCCAGCGGCGGCGTGATCAGGAAGCGGTAACGCTCCTCGTCTCCGTCGCGGCAGAAATGGATGAACATCACGGCGGCATCGTTGACCTGGGCCAGGCGCGCCGGCGTGGTGATGGTGGCGGCCGGCACGCCGAAGAACGGCGCGAACACGCTGTGCTTCACGCCGAAATCCTGGTCGGGCGTGTACCAGACGATGTGGCTGGCCTTGAGTGCCTTCAGCAGCAGGCGCATGTCGCGGTAGGGGATTACCCATTCATGGTGGCGCAGGCGCCGCCGCGCCATGATGAATTCCAGTGCGGCATTGGGCTGTGGCCGGTACACGGTGTCGACGCGGAAGTGCAGCGAGGCCATGGCGGCGCCCAAGTCGACGAAGCTGTAGTGCGCACCCAGCAGCAGGATGCCGCGCCCGCGCTCCTGCATCGCGCGCAGGTGCTCCAGGCCCTCGAAACTGATGCGGTCGCGGTAGTAGGCGGGATCGCGGAACCAGGCGTTGGCGGTTTCCAGCACGCCGATGCCGTTCTGGCGGAAGATGTCGCGCACCATGGCTTCGCGAGCGGCAGCATCGAGCTCGGGAAAGCACAGCGCGATATTGGCGGCCGTGTCCTGCCGGCGCAGCGGCAACAGGCGCCAGGCGAGCGCACCCAGGGCAGCGCCGAGACGGCGCTGCAGCGCCCAGGGCAG
>DAIRDY010000264.1:0-3467 GCA_036795935.1 Moraxellaceae bacterium
TCATGCCGACCATCATCGGCGGCAACACGAATGCGCCGGCGATCATGATTGCGGAGAAGGCGGCGGACCTGATTCGCGGGCGCTGAGTGCCGAGTGTGCCAGGCGGGCTGGCGAGCTGCTCCCGTCTGGCGTCATCCCGCCCGGGGGCGAGGTCAGGCGAATGCCCTGCTTTTTCCTTTCGTCACGGCACGTGCGCTGACCTTGGCACCCCTCCTGCCGGGGCGGTTTTGGCCGCGATGCAGCGTTGCCGCCGGGTGCCGTTGTCGGGGGCGACACCCTGGCGGCCAATGCCGCTGGCGCAGGGGCGTCAGTGCAGGGCGGCAGGCATTTTGGGCGTGACGGGGTCGAGCAGGGCGGTGCTGACCACGTGGCGGTGGCGGCCGGCGCGTTTGGCGCGGTAGAGCGCGGTGTCGGCATCGCTGAGCAGGATCTGCCGGTTCAGGCTCGGCACGGGCTGCATGATCGACAGGCCGACGCTGATCGTCACATGCGCCGCCACGCTGGAGTTGGCATGCGGCAGTGACAGCGCGTCCACCGCGGCAATCAGGCGTTCGGCAACATCAATCGCGCCGTGCAAGTCGGTGTCCGGCAGCAGCACCACGAACTCTTCGCCGCCATAGCGCGCGGCCAGGTCGCCGGGACGGCGCAGCGTGTGGCTGATGCTGCGGGCGACATGCGCCAGGCATTCGTCGCCTTCCGGATGACCGTAGTGGTCGTTGTAGGACTTGAAGTGGTCCACATCGAGTATCAGCAGCGCGAGGTTGGTCTGCTGGCGGCAGGCGCGTTCCCATTCGCCGGCAAAGCGTTCGTCGAAGTGGCGGCGGTTGGCCAGCCCGGTCAGCGAGTCGTGGCTGGCCATCTGGCGCAGTTCCTCGTTCAGCCGGCGCACTTCCTTGCTCTCTTCGCCCAGCAGCACGGTATGCATGAACAGCAGGCGGTCGCGCTCTTCCTGCAGCACGGCCACAAACAGGCAGACCATGAAGGTCACGCCGAAATAGGCGCCGGCCACAAAGGCGTAATCCTGCCCGCTGCCGAACAGGGGCGGTGCAAAAAAGCTCCAGGCAAGCAGGTTGGCGGCCAGCGACGAGATCACGCTCAGGCGCAGCGCCAGCGTGCCGACAATGGCCACCAGCATCATGGCCGGCACCTGGTTGCGTGCCAGCGCCTCGCTCTCGAAGAGCAGGCCGGCGGTGAGCTTGCAGAGGATGATCAGCGCATAGACCACCGGGATCCACAGGTTGAAGTGGCGGCGCGTCTGCGGCGACCACGCGGCCAGGATGCCGCCACTGATCAGCAGCAGCGCGCTGGCTTCGGTCACCAGCATCACCGTCAGGTCGTGGCCGAACAGCTCGCGGTGGTACAGGAAGTAATTGAACACGTTCAGGCCGCAATACATCAGCAGCAGCAGGGGCCAGCCTATCTGCACCAGGCGGCCGAACTCGCGCAGGCGGCGTTCGCTGTAGGCGTCCTCGAGGTGTTCGGGAATGGGTTGCCGCCAAAGGCCCTGGCGCAACAGCTCAACAATCTCGTGCTTCGATACCGCAACAGTCATGGGGCGGGTTGCTCCATTTTCCTTTTCGTCCCTGAACGTGGCTGGCAGAGGGTCCGCACTACCATCCGGGGGGTGTCCGCAACGCGGCGGGGTAGGCCGCTGGCGGTTGCTGCCGGGCAGGGTCGGCTGCGCCGGCAGGCGATTGGCCACGGTGGACAAGCACCGTGACCGCTTGGCCGGGAAGGCCATGGCAGGGTTATAACGCCTGCCTTTCGTCCCGGGCCGGCACGGGCCTGAATAAAGTCGCGCCGGCAAAAGTTTCTGCATCCGGGCCGCAAGGTCATTGCATGGGGCTGTACGGCCATGGAAAACGCCGCGCCTGAAGGGCGCCGGCCACGGAAAGACATGGTTGAGCATGCCGGTCAGGCAGGCCATGTCGCATTGGCCCAGCTGCCCGGTCATTCAGGGGCAGTCCGCCGGGCTGCAGGGCAGGGCGGTCCGGCTTGCCGGCCCGGGAGCGGATTGTTACCGTAGGCTGTCCTTATGGCCAGTATCCGCCAGCCATGTCCGCACCCCTCCGCCGCATTGCCCACCTCGACATGGATGCCTTCTATGCCTCCGTGGAGCTGCTGCGCTATCCGCAGCTGGCGGGGCTGCCGGTGGTCATTGGCGGCCGTGCGCGCGGCGCCGATGCCGCACTGCTGCAGGCGGCCGCCGAAAACCGCCGCGCCGAGCTGCCGCTGGCGGCCTTCCCCCGCCTGCGCGACTACGTCGGGCGCGGCGTCATCACCACCGCCACCTATGCCGCCCGCGCCTACGGCGTGGGCTCCGCCATGGGCCTGATGAAGGCCGCCGCGCTCTGCCCGGACGCCATCCTGCTGCCGGTGGACTTCGACGAATACCGGCGCTATTCGCGCGCCTTCAAGGCGGAAATCCTGGCCGTGGTCCCGCTGATGGAAAACCGCGGCGTGGACGAGGTGTACATCGACTTCACGGAAGTGGAGGGCGGACAGGAGGAGGGCGGGCGCGTGCTCGCGGCGCGCCTGCAGCAGGCCATCTTCAATGCCACCGGGCTCACCTGCTCGATTGGCGTCGCGCCCAACAAGCTGCTGGCCAAGATGGCCAGCGAATTCAACAAGCCCAACGGCATCGCCATCGTGCACGCGCACGAGCTGGAAGAAAAAATCTGGCCCTTGCCCTGCCGCAAGATCAACGGCATCGGCCCGCGCACGGATGAAAAGCTGAAAGCGCTCGGCATCACCACCATCGGCGAGCTGGCGCGCTGGACCCGCGAGGCCCTGCAGGCCGAGTTCGGGCGCAGCTATGGCGCCTGGCTGCACGCCGCCGCGCAGGGGCAGGACGACCGCCCCGTGGTCACCGAAAGCGAACCCGTGTCGATGAGCCGCGAAACCACCTTCGGCCGCGACCTGCACGCCGTGGCCGACCGCGCCGAACTCGGCGCCATCTTCACGAAACTTTGCGAGCAGGTGGCCGCCGATCTCGCGCGCAAGGGCTATGCCGGCCGCACCATCGGCATCAAGGTGCGCTACGACGACTTCAAGAGCGTCACCCGCGACCACAGCGCCGATTTCCACACCGCCGACGCCAGCACCATCCGCCAGCTCGCCGGCCAGTGCCTGAAACGCGTGCCGCTGGAAAAGCGCCTGCGCCTGCTCGGCGTGCGTGTCGGAGGGCTGGTGCGCGCCGACCGTGTGGCAGAGGCCGATGCCGCGCTCGCCAGCCACCGTCGCGTGCCGGGCGCCGCCAGCAGCGCCAGCCATAACCTCCGCCTTTTCGATTGAGCCCCGCCCCGCGCGTGTTCGTTGTTCCCGCACCCCACAGGGACTCCCGCGGAGGCCGAAGGCGGGGGCCCAGCGCCGCTAAGTCCCCGGACCCCGCCGCAACGGCCCCAGCAACGGCCGCAATCCGTTGTGGTCAATCTCGTGCATCAGCGCCAGCAAGCGCCCGATTTCCC
>DAIRDY010000265.1:0-3420 GCA_036795935.1 Moraxellaceae bacterium
GGGCGAGGCCGGCGGCCAGCAGGGCAGTGGGGGCAGGCAGCAGTCGTTTGGGCATGACAATCACTCCGCAATCAAAAGGGCGAGGACTCAGGACTCGGTCCAGCGCCGCAGCAGGTTGTTGTAGAGGGCGGTGAGCCGCAGCAGTTGCGGGTCAGCGTCGCCAAGCTTCTGGCGTAGCGTGATCAGCGCCATGTCCATGTCGAACAGTTGGCGCCGGGATTCGTTGTCCTTGACCAGGCTCTGCATGAAGAAATAGCAGGCCAGGCGCTCACCCCGTATGACGGGCGTCACTTCGTGGATCGAGCCGGAGGGGTAGAGGACCAGGCTGCCGGCCGGCAGCTTGATGCGGTGCTCGCCGTAGAGGTCTTCGATGGCGAGTTCGCCCCCTTCGTAGCTGTCGGGGTCGGAGAGGAAAAGCGTGGCGGAGATGTCGGTCCGCAGCCAGCTGCCGTCCGGCAGGCTGCGCAGCGTGTTGTCGGCATGCCAGCCGTAGGCGTTGGTGTCGCCGGTATAGCGATTGAAATTGGGGGGCAGGATCTTGTTGGGCAGTGCGGCCGAGAGCAGCAGCTTGCTGCGGTTCAGCGCGCGCATGACGATGAGCCGGAGGTCGCGCAGCGGGGGCGCATCTTCCGGCAGTTGCTGGTTCTTCTTGACCAGGGAGGCCTGGGCGCCGACCGAGAGGCCGGTCGCCCAGCTGGCGCCTGCCAGGAGCTGGCGGATGCTCGCCAGCTCCTCCGGGGTCAGGACGTCATCAATGGTAACGACCATGCAGTTCCTCAGAAGTCATGACGCAGGGTCAGCACGGCCTGGCGGGCGCGGCCCGGAATGGCCTGGCCACCGCCCTCGGCGAGCTGGGTCAGGTGCTCCTTGTCGGTGACGTTGTACACGTTCAGGCGCAGCTGTGTCTGCTTGTTGAACTTGTAGGCGCCGTAAAGGTCGTAGGTGGTGTAGCTGGGGATGCTGGTCAGCACGTTGCCGGTGGGGGCGGCATCCACCCCGCCCGTGACTTCGTCCACATACTGCATGCCGCCACCCACGGTCAGCTGCGAGGTCAGGTCATAGGTGGTGAAGAAATTGAAGGAGTGCTTGGGCGTGTTGCCCAGCTCCTGGGCGACAACATAAGCCTCGTTCGCGCCGGACTCCGGCGAAGCCAGGATGTCGCTCTTCAGGTAGGTGTAGCCGGCATAGAGCTTCCACTTTTCGCTGATGTCGCCCGCGGCCAGCAGCTCGAAGCCGTCGATACGATACTCGGCATTCGGGATGGCCAGCGTGCCACTACCGTCCTGCCCCGGAAAGCGGCCTTCCTCGACGTCGGTGCGGAAGATCGCGGCGCCCAGGTCCAGCGATTTGCCCACCTGCCATTTGGCGCCCAGCTCATAGGCCTTGACCTGCTCGGGCGGGCTGTCGAATCCGGCACCGACAATCGCCTCGGTGGCACTGCCGCCGGCCAGTTGCACGCTGTTGCGGTCGAAGTTGGCCGACATCACATAGGCATTGCCATGTGCGGCATACAGCGATGCCTTGGGCGTCAGCTTATAAACCACGCCCAGGGTGTAGCTGAGCTCATCATCCTGACGGTTATGCGTGGTGTTGTTGCTGGTCGGGCCGTTGACGCCGTCGAAGCCGCGGCGGGTTGCCGTGGCCTCCACATCGTCCCAACGCAGGCCCGCACTCAGTTCCCACTGCTCGCTGAGCTTGAGGGTGTCGAGCACATATACGCCCAGCTCTTCGGTTTCCAAGCGATAGGTGGTGCCGTCGTAGACGTGAACGGGGCCGGTGCGCGGCAGCGGATTGTAGAGATCCGTCAGTGGGCCGTTCTGATCAAGGCGGCGGCGATTTTCAAAAGAGTAGCGCGCGACTTCAGTGCCGACGACGAGGTCGTGGCCGATGCCACCGGTGCTGAAGCTGAATACCACGTCGGTCTGGTTGTTGATGCCTTCGTCAACCTGATCACGAGGCTTTGTATCCCCCCGGACTTGCGAGCCCTGGAAGTCGCCATTCGGGTTGACGACGATGTTGCGGATACGCGGCGAAGACGTGATTGAGTCGTTGGCGACGCGCGACAGGCGCAACTGGTTTTTCAGCAGCAAGCCACTGTCGAAGGCGTGCTGCACCGCGAGACCGAACTGGTCGACATCGACTTTCTTGTAGTCGTCCGTGTGGCCATAGAAGTTGCTGTAGTCCAATCCTTTTGGCACTTTGCCCGTGCCATTGGCATGCGCGCCCGGCGCACCACGGTCCACCGGCAGGCCAGCGTCCGGCAGATCATCAATGCGCAGGTGCAGCAGGTCGGTCGTGAGGCGGGTCGGGCCCTGGAAGCCCCAGGTGTAAGCGGCGTAAACGCCATAGCGGGATTCTTCGGCAATGTCGCGGCCGGGAATGTCGGCGTCGTGGGCCATCACGTTCACGCGCAGGGCGCTGTTGTCGTTCAGCTTCTTGTTGCTGTCCAGCGTGCCACGGTAGAAGTTGTCGGTGCCGACGCTGATTTCGGCGCGGTTGAAGTCCTGCTCAAAGGGCTTCTTGGTCACAAAATTGACGGTGCCGCCCGCCGAGCCGCGGCCGGAGTAGGCCGAATTGGGGCCTTTCACCACCTCGATCTGGTCGACATAGAACGGGTCGCGGAAGTAGTTGCCGAGGTCACGACTGTCGTTGACGTTGATGTCGTCGCGGGCATTGAAGCCGCGGATCTTCAGCTGGTCGCCACCCGGCGGGTTGCCTTCACCTGCTTGCAGGCTGATGCCGGGAATGTTCTTCAGCGCATCTTTAAGCGTGGTCGTGCCCTGCTCTTGCAGCAGGTCGTCCGGGAGCACGGTGATAAGGCGGGGAGTGTCCTGGAGCTCGCGTGTGTACTTGCTGCTGTCCATCTGCTCGGCACTGAAGTCCACCACATCAATCGTGGGCAGGGTGGTGACCTGCTCCTCGTTGGCGACGGCAAGGCTGGCGACGCTGCCGGCGGCAATGGCGCCGACAATGGCGCTGGTCAGGGGGTGGCGAGGAAAGCGCTTCTGATAACGCATCTGACGTATCTCCGGGGCAAGGGCAGGGTGTTCTCCTGCGAACGCGCGGAGTTTATTCATATGCTTAAGTTAATGCAAATCATTATCAAATGCGTTTGTTGTCCTGAAATGTAGGCTGTTCTTTACATGTTGAGGGCGCCAGGAACGGATAAAACCTGGGTGTTTGCCGCACTGGCGCCGCCCTGTCCAATCCTTGTATCGTCTGCCCGCCTCGCGCCTGCGGGTGCGATTCCCGTCCATGGAGCCCTGTCATGCGCCGCCTGTTTGCCCTCCTTTTTGTGATCGCCAGCCTGCCGGCCGCGGCCACCGAGGTCTTCACCTGGAAGGATGAGCAGGGGCGCACGCACTTCGGCAGCCGCCCGCCGGGCACGCTGGACAGCGCCACCACGCAGCAGGTCGAGCC
>DAIRDY010000266.1:0-3399 GCA_036795935.1 Moraxellaceae bacterium
GTCGGTGAGCAGCACCGGCACCTTGCCGAGCGGATTGAACTGCGGCACGGTGGTGTCGGCATTCCAGGGCACGTCCACCACCAGCTCGCAAGGCAGGCCTTTTTCCGCGAGCACCACGCGCACCTTGCGCGCAAACGGGCTGGTCAGCGAAGCAATCAGTTTCATGCGTCGGTCTCCTCGGTGCCGCTGTCGATGCCGGCGACGGGCGCGGGCAGCGCATCGTCGGCCAGCTCGGCCTCGGCCGCATCGATGTCGAACTTTTCCGTGGGCAGCGCCTTCTTCGCCTTCGCCCCCAGCGCGCGCAGGCTGTCGACCTTGCCGACCAGCCCGCCGCGGCCGGTCAGGCTGTTCATGGTCTTGTGGAAGCTGTCCTGGCTGCGCTCCAGCGCGCGCCCGAGATCGTCGAGATGCGCAAGCAACACGGCGAACTTGTCGTGCAGCAGGCCGGCTTCCTTCGCGATCTTTTCGGCATTGCGGTTCTGCCGCTCGTAGCGCCAGATCGACTCCACGGTGCGCAAGGTGGCCAGCAGCGTGGTCGGGCTCACGATGATGATCTTTTTCTCGAAGGCCTCGCGGAACAGCGCCGGGTCATGCTCGACCGCCAGCATGAAGGCGGCCTCCACCGGCATGAACAGGAACACGAAATCCAGCGTGCGGATGCCGGGCAGGTCTTCGTAGCGCTTTTCGGACAGCGCCTTGATGTGGTTGCGCACGGCGGCCGTGTGCAGCCGGAGCAGTCGCTCGCGCTCGGCAGTGTCTTCCTCGGCACAGTAGCGCTCGTAATCGTTCAGCGAGACCTTGGCGTCGATGACGATGTCACGATTCTCCGGCAGGTGCACGACGACATCGGGCAGGCGGCGCTGGCCCTCGTCGTCGGTGACGCTGAACTGGGTTTCGTATTCGTGGCCTTCGCGCAGACCGGATTCTTCGAGCACGCGCGCGAGAATCACCTCGCCCCAGTTGCCCTGCAGCTTCTTGTCGCCCTTGAGGGCCTTGGTGAGGTTGGCGGCATCGTCACTGATGCGGCGGTTCAGCGCCTCCAGGCTTTCGATCTGCTGCTTGAGCGCAAAGCGCTCGCGCGCCTCGTTGCTGTAGGTGGTCTCAACCTTCTCGCGGAAATCCTTGAGCTGCTCGCGCAGCGGCGACAACAGGGTGTCGAGGCCGGCCTTGTTCTGCTCGCTGAACTTCTGTGTTTTCTCGTCGAGGATGCGCGCGGCCTGCTGCTCGAAGGTGAGCTGCATGGCCTTCATCTGCTGCTCGACAAAGGCGCGCTGCTGCACGAGCTGGGCACGCTCGGCACTGAGCGTGGCATCGAGCTCGGCAAGACGGGCATCGCGCTGGCGCAGGGCGGCATCGAGGCGCTGCCGCTCGGCCTCAGCTTCGGTGCGCTGTGCCGCGGCCTGCTGCACTTGTGCCTGCACGGCCTCGAGCCGGGCGCGCAGTGCGGCGGCCTCTTCCGGCAATGCGCGCAGCGGCGCCAGCGTGGCCAGCTCGGCCTGCAGGCGCTCGCGCTCGGCCTCGCCACGCACGGCGGCCAGCTCCGCCGCTTGCAACGCCGCATTCAGGCGCGCGCATTCGGTGCGCTGTGCAACATCACGGCCGCGGAAAAAGAAAAACAGCAGCACGGCGGCCGCCAGCGCGGCGCCGGTCACGACCAGCAGCAGGGAAGAAAACGTCATGGGCGATCCGTTGCCGAAGGCAGCTCTAGCTCGGGGGAGGGCAGGGTAAGGCCCGCGGCGGGCAGGTACAAGCCGGGCGGCAGCTCCAGCTCCACGGCCAGCGGGCGGTGATCGGAGAGACGATGCGGCAGCGCCTCGGCGCGCAGCACGCGCAGCTCACTGCTGACCAGGATGTGGTCGATCTGGCGCTGCGGCTTCCAGCTCGGATAGGTGTGCAGCTCCTCCTCCAGCCACTGCCAGTCGCGGCGACCGAGCGCGGAGCGGCGCAACTCGTCGTGCGTGCAGTTAAGGTCGCCCATGATCACCGCATGCGGCGCGTCGGCCACCACCTCGTTGATGAAGGCCAGCTGCCCGGCGCGGGTGCGCGCGCCGAGCGCGAGATGCACGTTCAGCACCAGCAAGGTGTCGGCGCCGTGGCCAAAGCGGCTGGCGATGATGCCGCGCCCCTTGATGCCGGGCAGGGCATGGGCCTCGGCCGCCAGCGGCGAGCGCCGGCTGAGCAGGCCGTTGCTGAACTGGCCAAGATGGCCGAGATCGCGGTTGAGCTGCTGGAACCACCACGGGAAGCCGGCCTGTTCGGCGAGGTGCGCGAGCTGGTGCGTGTAGCCGCTGCGCAGGCTGCCGCCATCCACCTCCTGCAGGGCCACAAGGTCGTAGCCGGCCAGCAGGCGTGCAATCTGCTCCAGTTGTGCATGGCGCTGGCGGTGCGGCAGCAGGTGTCGATGACCGCGGGTCAGGTAGTGGTGCGGCGCATGGATGCCCATGCCGGCCTGCATGTTGAAGCTGAGCAGGCGCAGCACCGGCGCCTGCCAGAGCGCAGGCGCCTCGGCCAGCGGCGGTGCGGCATGGCGCGGACGCTCGGGCAGCAGACGGGTGAGGCGGGTGATCATGCGCAGCTCGCAGAACCGGGGACGGATGTGTCCATGCTAGCCGCGGCGGCGCCGCCAGACCGACCGCCCGGATCAAGGAAATGCGCTCCCGTCCCGCGCAGAAACGACAACGGCCGCCCGAAGGCGGCCGTTGTCGCAGGGCAGTGGGCGCTTACTTCTTTTGCGCCGCGCGCTCCTTGGCAATCAGCTCGTTGACGGTGGCCATGGCGCGGGCATCGGAGCCCTTGACCAGGTATTTGCCGTTGACCACCAGCGCCGGCACGCCCTCCAGGCCGTACTGCTTGGCGAGGTTCTTGCCGAGCCCCACCTTGCCGGAGACGGCAAAGGAGTTGAACAGCCCGTCAAACTTCTTGGGATCGGCGCCGAAGCCGGCATAGAAGCGCGACAGCGAGGCCTGGTCGAACAGCTTCTGCTTGCTGACATGGATGGCCTGGAACAGCGCGTCATGGCTCGGCTCCAGCACGCCCATCATCTCGGCGGTGTAATAGCCGCGGGCGTTCTGCTCCCAGACCGGGTTCAGCGCCGCCGGCGTGCGCACGAAGTTGACGTCGGCCGGCTTGCTCTTGAGCCAGGTCTTCACATGCGGCTCGAGGTTGTAGCAGTGGCCGCAGCCGTACCAGAAGAACTCGCGCACCTCGATCATGCCCGGCTTTTCCAGCTGGCCCGGCTTGGCGAGCAGGGTGTAGTTCTCGTTGGCCTGGGCAGTAACGGCGACAAGGCCCAGCACCAGCGTGGCAAGGAAACGCTTCAGCATGACAACTCCAGAAGAACGCGAGGCCCCGGAGGGCGGACAGTTGCGGAGGATAGCCAAGCACCGCAAGGCCCGGAAG
>DAIRDY010000267.1:0-3395 GCA_036795935.1 Moraxellaceae bacterium
GGTAGACTCACCGCTTTCCCGTGGGCCCGCCGGACGGGGTCGCCATCATAAGCGCCCCCTCCTGCACTGTCATTAACGGACGACCCGCCGCGCGCTGCGCCGGCCCTATCTGCAAGGCATCATGATCGAACCCCGAGACTTCATCCGCAGCCAGGTCGCCGACGACCTGGCCAGCGGCAAGCACGCCAAGGCCGTGACCCGTTTCCCGCCGGAGCCCAACGGCTACCTGCACATCGGCCATGCCAAGTCCATCTGCCTCAATTTCGGCGTGGCCGAAGAGGCAGGCGGCGAGTGCAACCTGCGTTTTGACGACACCAATCCCGAAAAGGAGTCGCAGGAATACATCGACGCCATCCAGCAGGACGTGGCGTGGCTGGGGTTCCGCTGGACCGGTGCCGTGCGCTATGCCTCGGACTACTTCGACGTGCTGCACGATTACGCCGTGGAGTTGATCAAGCGCGGCCTCGCCTATGTGGACTCCCAGAGCGCCGAGGAAATGCGTGCCAACCGCGGCTCGCTCTCCGAGCCCGGCAAGAATTCGCCGTACCGCGAGCGCAGCGTGGCGGAGAACCTCGACCTGTTCGCGCGCATGCGCGCCGGCGAGTTCGACGAAGGCAGCTGCGTGCTGCGCGCCAAGATCGACATGGCCTCGGGCAACATCAACCTGCGCGACCCGGCCATCTACCGCATCCGCAAGGTGGCCCACCACCAGACCGGCGACAAGTGGTGCATCTACCCCATGTATGACTACACGCATCCGATTTCCGATGCGCTGGAGTTCATCACGCACTCGCTGTGCACGCTCGAGTTCGAGGACCATCGCCCGTTCTATGACTGGCTGCTTGACGCGCTGGCCGACGTGCTGCCGCAGCCCGCCAGCGTGCAGGCGGTATGGCAGCAGGCCGGTGCCGCAGCCGGCGCCGATACCGTGCTGCCGCATCCGCAGCAGATCGAGTTTGCCCGCCTCAACCTGAACTACACCGTCACCAGCAAGCGCAAGCTCAAGCAGCTGGTTGACGAGAAGCTGGTGCAGGGCTGGGACGATCCGCGCCTGCCGACGATTTCCGGCATGCGCCGCCGCGGCTATCCGCCCGAGGCGCTGCGCGAGTTCTGCAAGCGCATCGGTGTCACCAAGAGCGATGGCGTGGTCGATGTCGGCATGCTGGAGTTCTGCGTGCGCGAGCATCTGGAGAACAGCGCGCCGCGTGCCATGGCCGTGCTGCGCCCGCTCAGGGTGGTGCTGACGAATTATCCCGAAGGGCAGGTGGAAACCATCCGCTCGGCGCGTCATCCCAACCTGCCGGAGATGGGCGAGCGCGAGATTCCGTTCACGCGCGAGCTTTTCATCGACCGTGCCGATTTCGAGGAAGTGCCGCCCAAGGGCTACAAGCGCCTGGTGCCCGGTGGCGAGGTCCGCCTGCGCAATGCCTACATCATCAAGTGTGACGAGGTGGTGAAGAATGCCGCCGGCGAGATTACCGAGCTGCGTTGCTCCTGCGACATGGCCACGCTCGGCAAGAATCCGGAAGACCGCAAGGTGAAGGGCGTCATCCACTGGGTGTCGGCGGCGCGGGGCGTGCCGGCCGAAGTGCGCCTCTACGATCGCCTGTTTACCGATGCCGCGCCCGATCGCGGTGACGTCGACTTCAAGACGCTGATCAATCCGCAGGCGCTGGAAGTGGTGCAGGCGGTCATCGAGCCGTCGCTGGCGGAGGCTGCGCCCGAGCAGCGCTTCCAGTTCGAGCGCGAAGGCTATTTCTGCGTCGACCGCGTGGACTCCGTGCCCGGCAAGCCGGTGTTCAACCGCACGGTGGGCCTGCGCGATTCCTGGAAGCCGGCCTGACCTCTCAACTGATGCAGCGCTCTCTTTCCCTGAGCGGGAAGCGAGCGCTGCCCCTACGCTGACCCCACACCATGCTTGTCATCCACAACTCTGAAAGCAAGAAGAAAGAGCCGCTCACGCCGATACACGCCGGCGAGGTGCGCATGTATGTCTGCGGCATGACCGTCTACGACTACTGCCATATCGGCCATGCCCGTGTGCTGGTGTCCTTCGATGTGGTGACGCGCTGGCTGCGCCAGGCCGGCTACAAGGTCAGCTATGTCCGCAACATCACTGACATCGACGACAAGATCATCAAGCGCGCGAACGAGAATGGCGAAGATTTCCATGCGCTGACCGAGCGTTTCATCGCCGCCATGAACGAGGATGCCGATGCCCTGGGCGTGATCCGCCCGGACACCGAGCCCAGGGCGACGGACTATGTGCCGCAGATCATTGCCATGGTCGAGCAGCTGATTGCGCGCGGACACGCCTATGCCGCCAGCAACGGCGACGTGTATTACGACGTGTCGTCCTTTCCGAAATATGGCCGCCTGTCCAAGCGCAATCTCGAGGACCTGCAGGCCGGTGCCCGTGTCGAGATCGACGAGATCAAGACCGATCCGCTTGATTTCGTGCTGTGGAAGGCGGCCAAGCCCGGCGAGCCGTCCTGGGCCTCGCCCTGGGGCAACGGGCGTCCCGGCTGGCATATCGAGTGCTCGGCCATGAGCACCTGCTGCCTCGGCAACCATTTCGACATCCATGGTGGTGGTGGCGACCTGCAGTTCCCGCACCACGAGAACGAGATCGCGCAGAGTGAGGGTGCCACCGGCGAGCAGTACGTCAACACCTGGATGCATGTCGGCTTCGTGCAGGTGAACGACGAGAAGATGTCCAAGTCGCTGGGCAACTTCTTCACCATCCGCGACGTGCTGAAGCACTATGCACCGGAAGTGCTGCGCTATTTCATCATCGCCAGCCACTATCGCAGTCCGCTCAACTATTCCAGCGAGGCGCTGGACAATGCCCGGGCTTCGCTCGAACGTTTCTATGCCACGCTGGGCAGCCTCTCGCTTGCCGGTGCGTCGGAACCTTCTGATGCGGCGGCTTACGAGGCCCGCTTTGCGGCGGCCATGAACGACGATTTCAATACGCCGGAAGCCCTGGCCGTGCTGTTCGAGATCACGCGCGAAGTGAACCGGCTGGTGAAGGCGGAGAACCCGCAGGCCGCCGCGCAATATGGCGTGCTGCTGCGCCGGCTGGGTGGCGTGCTCGGCCTGTTGCAGCAGGACCCCGATGCCTTCCGGCAGGCCGGTGCCGGTGATGACGATTTCGTGGCCGGGGTGCAGCAGGTGATCGCGGCCATCGCTGCGGCGCGTCAGCAGAAGGACTTCGCCACCTCGGACCGCCTGCGTGACGAGCTGAAGGCGCGCGGCGTGGTGGTCGAGTTCTCGCGTGAAGGTATCAAGTGGCGTCGCGCCGACTGACCGCTTGCTGCGGAGCATTTCTCAGGCAGCTGTTAACAGCTTGCTGAAAAATGCCCATCCCGGGCTTTTTCAGCCCGCGATTCCGG
>DAIRDY010000268.1:0-3390 GCA_036795935.1 Moraxellaceae bacterium
AGCACCTCGCCTTTTTCGATCACCGCATTCACGCCGCCGAGCTCGAATTCCAGCGGGCCTTTGGCATGCACCGGCATCACCTGCTGGTTCAGCACGGTGTAGCTGCCGCTGCCGGGCCGCCATTTGGCCAGACGCAGGTAGAGCACCGGGTCATCGCGGTCGGTATTGCTGAACGCGAGCTGGATGCGCGGGATGCCGACGACGTGCGTGGCGTCGCTGGCGGCAAACAGCGGCACGCGTGCCGGGCGCAGCCAGCCGTTGCGCGGGCGCTCCCAGTGCCTGGGCAGGCGCGACGGCAGGAACCAGTTGCCGACATGGTCGAGCGGGCGCAACGCCCATTCCAGCTGGCCGGCCATGCCGCTGCCGAGATGCACTTTCTGCAGCGGCTGCCAGTCACCGAGCTGGATGCGCGCATCGGCTTCTTCATTGCCGCTGACACAGAAGGACGGCACGCGGGCCAAGGCCTTGCTGTCGTCGCGCAACTTGCCGTCCAGCCAGTCGCGGATCAGCGCATGCATGGCCAGTGTCTTGCCGTTGCACTGCACTTCCTTCTGCACATGCCAGATCGGCAGGCCGGGCGACCATTGCGCGCTGGGCATCAGGTGGCCGTCGTCGACGGCGACCAGGCGCACGTCGCGGCCGCCGAGCTTGAAGCAGCGCTGCATGTCGTAGGACTGGTTCAGCGGAAACAGCACGTCGCGCAGGCCGGGAATGATCAGCGCGTCCGCCCTGGGCCATTTGCCGTTGCCGCAGTGCGTTGCCAGCGAGGCCTGGCGCAGTCGCTCGCGGAACAGCGGATGATGCTTGCCGCGCATTTCGCCCAGCATGTCGAAGGTCATGCCGTGGTCCATGGCCAGCGGGTTCATGGTGTAACCGACGGCACCGAGGAAAACGATCCAGCTGGTCTTGGGCACGCCGTTGGGAAACAGCGCGGCATCGAGATCGAACCAGGTGGTGATGGGGACCAGCGCGTCAATGCGCGCATCGCGCACGCTGGCCAGCAGCTGCACGCCGCCGCCATAGGACTCGCCAATCATGCCGACGACGGGATCGTTGTTGTCGGTGGCAATCGGCAGGTGGCGCATGGCCCAGTCGATGATGCGCGAGACGTCGTCGGCCTCCTTGTCGGGCCGGATCAGGCCGACATCGCCTTCGCTCGCGCCATGGCCGCGCTGGTCGTAGCTGATGACGAAGTAGCCGTCATCCCAGGCGGACTTCGCCACTTCGCCGGCGAGCAGGAACTGCCCGTAGAAGGACAGCGGGCGCCGCATGCGGCCGAGGCCGAAACCGTGGGCATGGATAAGGAGTGGTGCCGCACTGTTGCTGCGCATGCGCGGCTGGTAGACGGTGAAGCGGATTTTCGTGCCGTCCGCTGCCTCGATCTGTGCGTGGTAGGTGGTTTTCTTCAGCAGCGTGCCGTTGCGCAGCGTGCGTTTCGGTGCGTCGTCGTGGTAATGCAGCACGCAGCCGGACAGCAGCAGGCAGGCCAGAAGCAGGGTGACGGCACGGAAAAAGGCAGTCATCGCGGTACCGGTTCTTGTTGTTCTGGAAAGCGCCTGCGCGGGGCAGGCAGGCCGTCAGGCGACGACCGACAAGACCGGGATTGTGGCGAGCGGCGCCGCCTGCGTCGAGCCGCGGGCGGCGCCTTTTATGACGATGACGGTGGCGTGGCAGTCATGCACCGGCGCAGTGCGCCGAGGCCCGCGCCTCATGAGGCGCGGCGTTCACGATGACGGGGCGCTGGCGGCGGGGTGTTTGCCGCGTCAGCGCAGGGTCACGGCCGGCATTGCGGGCAGGCTCAGGGCTGGCCGGCGAGCACTTCGTGGCGGTTGGCGGTGGCCTGCGGCAGCGCGATCTGGCCGGCGACGATGACGCGGCTGCCAAAGCGCTTGCCGGCGAGGCGGAACTGGCTGCTGTAGCCCTGCACCAGCAGGCCCAGCACCTCGCCGGGCTGCAGCTCGGTACGCACCGCGGGCAGGCGGATTTCCTGCGGGCCGGTGGCGCGCACGGCGGTCACCTGCTGGTGCAGTACCTCGTAGCTGCCGGAGCCGGGGCGCCATTTCGCCAGGCGCAGAAAGACCACGTTGCCGGGCTTGCGCGCGTCGTGCAGGTCCAGCTTCACCACCGGCGTGCCGGCAATCCATTGCGCCTTGTCGGTGGTCATCAGCGGAATGCGGCCGGGGCGCAGCCAGCCGTTCTTCGGCTGCTGCCAGTCGCGCGGCAGGCGGGCGGGAACGAACCAGTTGCCGACATGGTCCAGCGGCTTCAGCACCAGTTCGAAAAAGCCGCTCATGCCGCTGCCCATGCGCGCCGCCGGCATGTCCTGCCAGTGCAGGTCGGTGTGGCCCTCGGCCAGCGCGCGGTCGGTGTCGCGATCACCGGTGAAGCAGAAGGCGGGCACTTTCGCCAGCGCCGCGCTGTCGTCGCGCAGCTTGCCATCGAGCCAGTCGTCGATGATGTCGGCGGTGCGCAGCGTGCGGCCGTCGCAGACCACGGACTTCTGCATGTGCCAGACCGGCAGCCCAGGCGACCACTGTGACGAAGGGTTGAGGTGGCCATCTTCAATCGCGACAAAACGCACATCGCGGCCGACGCTCTTGAAACAGTCGCGTGCGGCCAGCGCATGGTCGACGGAAAACAGCACGTCGCGCAGGCCCTGGATCAGCAGCGCATCAGCATGCGGCGCACCTTCATTGCCGCAGTGCGCGATCAGGCTGTTCTCGCGCAGCTGGCGCCGCAGCAGTGGGTCACCATTGCCGAACATTTCCTTCAGTACGCCGCTGCTGACATCTATGCTCATGTGCGTGGGGTTCATGGTGTAGCCGGCGGCGGCCAGCACCAGCAGCCAGTCGGTCTTGGGCACACCGTTGGGCAGCAGCGCCTGCTCCAGGTTGAACCAGGTGGTGACCGGCACCAGGGCATCAATACGCTTGTCGTTGAGCGCTGCCATCATCTGCACGCCACCGCCATAAGACTCGCCGATCATGCCCACCACCGGATCGTTGTCGCGGTAGCTGAGCGCGAGGTGACGCACCGCCCAGTCGATGATGCGCGACACGTCACGGCCTTCCTTGTCGCGGCGGATCAGCCCGACATCGCCTTCGCTGGCGCCGTGGCCGCGCTGGTCGAAGCTGATCACCCAGTAGCCGCGTTCCCAGGCGCGTTGGGCCGCGGTGCCGGTGGGCAGCAGCGAATAGAAGGAGAGCGGTCCGCTCATGCGCTTCAGCGCAAAGCCGTGGGCATGGATCAGCAGCGGGGCGGTCTGGCCACGGGCAAGGTTGAGCGCCGGCTGCCACACCGTCATGCGGATTTTCGTGCCGTCTTGGGCCTCCACCTCCGCGTGGTAGCGCGTGGCCTTGAGCATGGTGCCGCTCTTTTTGGTGAGCTTGG
>DAIRDY010000269.1:0-3341 GCA_036795935.1 Moraxellaceae bacterium
TCTCATGTATTAGTCATGTCAGCTTTGACACTGCGCACGCGACGGCACCCGACCCTCAAGAGCCGCTCAGAATTTCTGGCCCAGCGCCGGCAGTGCAGCGGGAGCGGCCGGTCAGTCACTCACGCCGCAAGACCGCGCTCGGCCACGAGCGGACGGCCGGCTGGTTGCCGAACAACGGCCACTCGGCAGTTACCTGCCCGGGGACCTGCCGTCGGCTCGTCGACCTTCTACCGCCGAACTGCTCCGTCTCACAGACATCGCCCCGAATGCGTTCAGCGCCGAGAAAGCGTCGTCGAGGGCGATTCGCCGAACCGGTTGCGGTAGCTGGCGGCAAACATGCCGAGGTTGGCGTAGCCCCAGGCTTCGGCCACGTCTCGAACCTTGGTCTGTGGAGAGGCCACCAGCAGCTCTGCGCGCACGCCGTTCAGGCGGATGTCGCGCAGGCACTGCATCGGCGTGCAGCCCCTGAACTCCCGAAACGCGGCATTGAGGGTGCGCACGCTGACGCCGGCACTCCGCGCCAGTTCGCTCAAGGTGGGCGCGTGCTGAGCATGGTCTCGCATGTGCTGTTCGGCCAGCAGCACATGGCGAGGCACCAGTCGGTGCACAGTCGGCTCCTGAGGGCTCTCCAGCTGCTGTCGCCACAACGTCAACAGGTGCAGCCCGATCATCTCCTCCAGGTGTCGCCCCAGCGGACCCTGCTCCACCGCGTCCGGCATCTCGGTGATGCAGCGGCACACGTAGGACAACAGGCTGATCCAGCTGGACTGCGCACCGCCGAAGCGGAACTTGCGGGCCCACATCCGCTCATCAGCCGGCGCGCCGAACCAGCGTTCGTGGAGCGCGGCCATCGCATCATGCTGGAAGGTCAGGTTGACCTGCAGATGATGCGGATCGGCATCGAGCCAGTAGTGGGTGCGCGAGTTGTCCACGAGGAAGGCTTCGCCGACCCCCGTGTCCGCATACTCGCGCCCGCTCGACCAATGCCGAATGGCGCCGCGCACGGTCGTGAGGACCATGCCAGTGCCGGCCTCCGCGGCAAACCCGGTCAGGTGCACCGGCACGCCGTAGCTGAAGCGGCTGAGCGTGAAGTGCCCGATGCGGATGGCGTCGAGCACCGAGTCGGGCTGCCGCACGAGCCCGACCGGTGCCGCGTCGTACGGCATGTAGACCTGCTTGCTCCAGTGCTGGACTTCGTCCCAGTCCGTCGACGCCACCAGACGGTGGCGGGTGCTGGGGGCACCGGTGACGTCGGTGACCAGGACGTTGCGGATCGCTTCCATGCTGGTGTACTCCTCACGGCGTGCGCCGCGAAAGTCGGCGGCTCACCGGTGATGGTAGACGGCCGTCTCGAACTCCACAAAGCCCGGGTACGAGGCCGCGTCCTGGAACGGCAGGATCTGGGTCGCCCAGTAGCCGCCGATGCCGCTGCTGCGGTCGATCCAGTAGAAGCAGTTGGCCAGGCCGGCCCACATCAGCGAGTTGGCGGGGCGGCCCGAGGGCGTGCGCTCGCGGTTGGTCATGAAGGTGTAGGCCCATCCCTTGGCGGTGCCCGGGAAGAACTCGCCGGTGTTGCTGAGCGACGGGATCGACGTGGTCCACCCGCCGACCGACAGCCCGAGGGCGGCAAGGCCGTCCTGCGACATCTGCTGCACGGTCTCGGCCTTGAGCACACGGCCGTTCGGGCCGGCGCCGTCATTCAGGATCATGCGGATGAACTTCATGTACTCCCCCACCGTGGCATACAGGCCATGGCCGCCCATGTCCATCGGCGGCGGATCGGGCAGCACCAGGTCGGGCAGCGGGGTCAGCTTGCCGTCGGCCGCGCGATCGTGGATCGTCACGCGCCGGGCCTTCATCGCCTCGGTCATCTGGAAACCGATCTCGTTCATGCCCAGCGGCCCGAAGATGCGCTCCTTCATCACCTCGCCCAGGCGCTTGCCGCGCTGCTGCTCGACGATGCGCCCCAGCCAGTCGATGTTGACGCCGTAGGTCCAGGCAGCGCCCGGCTCGTGGAGCAGCACCGTGCGGATCGAATCGAAGCTGCCCGACACCACCGTCGGGATGTTTTTGGCCGTGCGGTACTTCAGGTCATCGGCGCTGAAGAACTCGTAGCACAGCCCCGAGGTGTGGAGCATCAGGTCGTTGACGGTGATCTTGCGCCTGGGCGCACGCGTGCGCGGCTGGCCGTCAGCGCCAAAGCCGTCGAGCACCTGGAGCTGGTCAATCTCAGGCACGTACTTGCCGGCATCGTCGGTGAGCGAGATGCGGCCTTCCTCGACCAGCTGCATGATGCAGGTGCCGGTCAGCGCCTTCGTGGTGGAGAAGATCGCAAAGACGCTGTCGGTCGTCATGGGTCGATCCTGTCCGAGCTCTCGCGTCCCGGAGGCGCCCTCGTAGAAGTTGCCATTGCGGTCCGTCGCCATGGCCACCACGCCCGGTGCGCCGCCATGGCGCTGGGTGGTTTGGGTGAGCACGCTGTCCAGCGTGGCCTTTGTCTTTGAACTCGTCACGGTGTGTCTCCTTGGTTACTGGTGGTGACCGGTGCGCCGCGATGGCGTGGCATCGGCTGGAGACAAATTTATGGCGAGCACCTAGGATCGCGTGTCTGGATCTGGCGAGGCGATGTCTGGAAATGGCAGGAATTCAGCACTGGGGTGTGGGCTCACCGGCGCCTTTGCAGGGTCGGCGGCGCTCCGAGACGCCGCCCAAGGCGTCCGTCAGACCTTCGGCGCGCCCACCTGCCGGCTTGGATCCGCCGCGGCGAAGGCCTCCAGCTGCTCGCAGGCCGCCATCACCCGCATCACGGTCGGAATGCCCGGCACGTCGATCTTGAACACGCGCATCACTGCGATGATGCTGGCCAGACAAATGTCGGCGATCGTCGGCGTGTCGCCATGGCAGAAGGTGCCGGTCCCGGGCTCGTTGATCAGCCGTTGCTCCAAGGCTTGCAAGCCCGTCGTGAACCAGTGGATCTGCCAGGCACGCCAGGCCGCATCATCGAAACCGCTTTGGGTGGTGAGGTACTTCTTGACCCGCGGGGTGATCAACGGGTGCGTGTCCGCCGCCAGCATGGCAGCCAGTGAGCGCACCCGAGCGCGGCCGTGCGCATCGGTCGGCAGCAGCGCGGGCGTCGGAAAACTCTCCTCGATGAATTCCAGGATGGCCAGCGACTGCGTCAGGGGCGTCTGCGGCTGACCCGGACCGTGGTCCACCAGCGCCGGGATGGCGCCCATCGGGTTGATCTTGAGAAAGGCCTCGCTGCGCTGCTCACCGGCATCGAGGTTGATGGTGTGCTCCTGCGGCGTCACGCCCTTGAGGTTGAAGGCGACGCGGACGCG
>DAIRDY010000270.1:0-1153 GCA_036795935.1 Moraxellaceae bacterium
CACAAACACCACCCGCCGCCGCACCGGCACGCTGCTGCCCTGCGCCTCCAGGAACAGCCGCTCCGCCGACCACGCCGCAAAGCCCGCTGCCGGCGGCATCACCGCCCCCAGGTTCTCGCTCACCGCACGATACGAGGGCCGGCCACACAGCCGTTCCGCCGCCGGATTCAGCCAGCTCACCACGCCGCGCGCATCCAGCCGCAACACGGCCTCCGGCAGGCCGCCCAGCGTGCGCTGCGCCTGCGCCTGCTCGGCCGCCATTTCCCGGCCCGAGGCTTCCCACAGCTCGATGTCGCGCAGCAGGCTGTGGCGCATGCGGTTCAGCGACTCCAGCAGCTCGTTCAGCTCGTCATTGCCTGGATCGCGGTCCAGCGTGATCGGCTCGCGCAGCGTCAGGTAATTCAGGCGACGCGTCTGCTCGGCAAGGCGCAGCAGGTGGCGCGTCACCAGCCACTGGAAAAACACCAGGATGAACAGCGCGACGATGAAGGTCTTGGCGCCCTGGGTGGCCAGGATGATCAGGAAGCGCTCGAACAGGCGACTTTTGATGTCAGCCGTGGAAGCCTCGAGACGCACGGTGCCGACCAGTGCGGCCGGCCCGCCCTGCGGATGCTGGTAGTCCAGCTTGAACACGCGCTCGACGCGGTCGCGCAGCGGCTGCACCGGGCGCCCGGCGCGGTAGACGGTGCCGTCGCTCTCGGTGACTTCGACATAGCGCAGGTAAGGCAGGCGCAGCATGTCGCCGATCTGCGTGCGCACGGTCTGCGGATTGACGATCCACAACGCCTGCGCAAGCACACCCGAGGTGCTCTCCTGCAGCATCACGAGGTCCCGCTCGACGCGTGCGACTTCGTGGCGGTAATCGAGTGCCAGCTGCACCAGCGTCGCCAGCAAGGCACCCATCGCGCTGACCAGCAACACGCCCCCCAGCAGGCGGCGACCGAGCACGCTGCGCCCGGAAGGCAGGAAGCGCTGCCAGAAACGGGGCCGCGGCGTGCTGGCAACATCCCTGTCGTCGTGACTGTTCATTCCCTGAAAAACTCGTCCATGGCTGCGGCCACCTGCGCCGGGCTCTCGTCCAGGTGCAGGTGGTGGCCGCCGGGCAGGCGGCAAAGGCGCGCATGATGCATGGCCGCGAGGCGGGCATCAAATA
>DAIRDY010000270.1:1253-3325 GCA_036795935.1 Moraxellaceae bacterium
CCGGGCAGGCGGCAAAGGCGCGCATGATGCATGGCCGCGAGGCGGGCATCAAATAGGGCGGGATCGGCGGGATAGCCGCCTTCGGCGCGGATCACCAGCACCGGGGCGGTGATGGCGCCGAGGAAGGCCAGCACCTGGGCCTCGGTCAGGCGCAAGGAGGAATGCAGGCGCACGCGGCGGTCGGTGGTCCAGCTGAAGCCGCCCGCCACTTCACGCAAGGAGCGCGTGCAGAGAATGGCGGCGGCCTCCTCACTGAGCGGCGTGAAGCCGCGGCGCCGCGCCGTGACCGCCAGCTCGCGACTTTCGAACACGCGCTCCTCGCGCGGCGTGTAGCCGCGCCATTCCTCGAGCGCCGCGCGCAGGATGGCCGGCGCCTCTTCCGCGGCGCCCGCATACGGGCCGAGGCCGTCGATCATGACCACCTGCCGGATGCGCTCCGGCAGCGTGCCGGCAAACAGCCCGGCAATGCCGGCGCCCATGGAGTGGCCGCCGAGACGGAAACGCTCCCAGCCCAGCGCATCGGCCACCGCCAGCACGTCGTCGACGTGATCGAGCGTGTGGTAACGCATGCCCTCGGCACGCCAGTCGCTGAAGCCGTGGCCGGCAAAATCCATGGCGACGATGTGATAGTCCGGCAACAGCGGCGCCAGCCGGTCGAAGGTGGCGGCGTTGTCCTGCCAGCCATGCAGCAGCAAGAGCGGCGGCAGCGACGGGTCATGCCAAGCGCGCGCCGCCAGGCGCCGTCCCTTGAAACGGAATTCGCGCTCGACGACCGGCAGGCTCACGGCAGCAGGCCCGTGTCGTGCAGGGCCTGGCGGATGGCCGCCGCCGTCTCGAGCGGATGCTCGAGCGGGAACATGTGGCCGCCGTCGACCTCGCGATGCAGCATGCCGGCGGTGCGTGCCATGCGCTCGGCAAAGCCCGAGCCCTTGAACTCGCTGCGGCTGCCGGTAAGCAGCACGCCCGGCACCGCCAGCGGGCGCCGGTAACGCCAGGCGTCCGTCGGCGTGGCACGGAATATTTCCACCTCCACCGACGCCGGGATCGTCAGGCACACGCCCTCCGGGCAATCGGTCAGGCCGAAGCGCAGGTAATCCTCGAAGCATTCCTCGTCGAAGGTGCGGAACAGCCCCTTGGGCCGCAGCAGCTCGCGCGCCACCTGGCGCGAAGGCCAGACCTCGCGCCGGTGCCGGCTCTTGCCGGCGGGCGTGATGCGGTCCACCTGCCCCAGCCAGCGCATGGCCGAAAACGCGAGCGCGCCGGGACCGTTGATCACCGGCGGGTCCATGATGACGAGGCCGCGAAACAACTCCGGATGGCGATGCGCCGCGATGAAGGTGCACAACCCGCCCAGCGAATGCCCGACGCCGATCACCGGCCCGTGGCAACGCACGCGGATGGAATCGGCCACCTGGTCGGCCAGCGCATGCCAGTGCCGGCGCACCGGGTACAGCGGGTCCATGCCGATCACCGGCAGGTTCTTCACGTCGACGTCATCGGACAGCGCACGGAACAGCTTGCCGTAGCAGTCCGAGGGCAGGCCGTTGGCATGCGCAAAATGCAGTTCAGGTTTGTTCATCAGAAATCCTTTGGCCTGGGCGGCGCAAACTACTAACAGGATGACAGCTGATTACTAGGCATCCAGCTCTTTCAAGCTCTGCCCTGACGGTGTTTTCCATGCCGTACGGCCATTTGCGGTTCCGCCATGAATAACTGCTGCTGCCGCACTTGGGCTGGCGAATTCGGCGTTCCGGGAAAAGCGCAGTGAATCATGCTCCTCAACCAGAACACCCTCATCTATGAGGCGCTGACGCAAAGAAAGCACCCATGGGTGTTTTTCGGCAGAAGCACGCGCCTGCAGAACTGCCTGCGAACCAGCCAGAACCAACATGCCATCCGGAACAAGATGTGCTGTTGCGCGCAGACCCAGAATTTCGCAGTGAAAAACCTGCCTCTCCGCCTCAACATTCTGTCGTGCCACCGGCGGAACCAAGGCTTCAATACCCAGCACGGGTAAAATCTGATGGACCTTACCCAGAAATATTTCCATGTCATGCCTATCGGACTCAGGC
>DAIRDY010000271.1:0-3279 GCA_036795935.1 Moraxellaceae bacterium
CGCACCGCCCGCGCAGAGAAACAGCGGGAGCAACATCATCGGAGCACTTCACCACCAAGCGAGACACCCCACACTACTGAACCGCCACCCCTCCCAACCCTCAAAACAACGGCAATTGCGGCATCTCCGGCAACGGCGCCCCCGGCCGCAAAAACCGGTCACACCGCAACGCCATCCGCTCCCGGTTCAACCCCAGCCGCCGCACCGCCACCGCAAACCGCTTCGCCAACAGCCCCGCATATTCCCCTTCCCCCCGCATCCGGTGCCCAAAGCGCGGATCATTGTCCCGCCCGCCGCGCGCGCCTTGTATCACCGCCATCACCCGCGCCGCCTTCAGCGGTTCGTGCGTCGCCAGCCAGTCACGGAAGAGTTCCTTCACCTCATGCGGCAGGCGCAGCAGTATCCAGCCCGCCTGCTGCGCGCCCGCCGCGGCCACCGCCTCCAGGATGGCCTCCATTTCCGCGTCGTTCACGAAGGGAATCACCGGCGCCACCAGCGCGCCCACCGGCACGCCGGCCGCCGCCAGTTCGCGGATGGTGTGCAGCCGGCGGTGCGGTGCGCTCGCGCGCGGCTCCAGCTTCTGTGTCAGGTCCGCCGCCAGGCTCGTGACCGACACGAACACCTGCACCAGTTGCAGTGCCGCCAGTTGCTGCAGCAGGTCGAGGTCGCGCAACACCAGCGCATTCTTGGTGACGATGGTCACCGGGTGCTGCGTTTCCAGCATCACTTCCAGCAGCGAGCGCGTGATGCGCCAGCGTTTCTCGACGGGCTGGTAGGGATCGGTATTGGCGCCCAGGTTGATAGGGCTCACCTGGTAGCGCGCATGCGCCAGCTCCTTGCGCAGCAGCACGGCGGCATCGGGCTTGGCGAACAGCTTTGTTTCAAAGTCGAGGCCGGGCGAGAGGTCGAGATAGGCGTGCGTCGGCCGCGCAAAGCAGTACACGCAGCCGTGCTCGCAGCCCTGGTAGGGATTGATGGACTGCGTGAAGGGCACGTCGGGCGAGCGGTTGTGGCTGATGATGGTCCGGCTCTGCTGGATGGTTACCGTGGTGGCGAGGCGCGGGCCGCCGTCCGTGTCCGGCGTCCAGCCGTCGTCCTCCCGCGTGCTGTGCTGGCGGAAGAAGCGGTTGTCCGGGTTCAGTGTGGCGCCGCGGCCCTTGCGGGCGCCGGGAGGGGTCAGGCTCATGCCGGCTTTATACTGTACAAATAGGCAGTATATGAAGCGCAGGCAGACCGCCGGCCGGGCAATCTGGCCCCGGCGGCCAATCGGGCGGCTTGCCCCGTCAATGGCGCGGGGCGATGGCGGGCGTAAGGTCCGCGGTCATACGGCGTCGTGCCGGTGGATACATAACAAAGGGTGCCTGCCCGCTGCGGTTCTGGCGGCGTCGCGCCCACGAACAAGGGATTGCCTCATGAATGTTTCGTTGCCGGCGCTGCCGCGCCTTGTCTCGCCCCGTCCCCTGCTGGTGCTGGCGCTCGGCATCCTGCTCGGCGGTTGTGAGTGGGAAAACTGGACCAAGACCGAAAAGGTCCAGCCCGAATACCTGACCCAGCCCGAGAGCGCCAAGCAGCTCACCGACTACATCCGCAAGGCCACCGAAAACCGCAAGCGCGTGCGCATGACCGGCTCCGGCCACTCGGCCTCGGACGTGGCCATCACGAATGACGTGCTGTTCACGCCGGAAAAGCTGAACAAGCCGCTCGCCCTGCAGCGCACGCGCCTCAAAAACCCGAACGAGCCGCGGCTGGCGCGCGTGATGAGCGGCATCCGCATCCGCGACCTCAACGACTATCTCGACCGCAACGGCATGGCGCTCGAGAACATGGGCGGTTATGACGGCCAGACCATTGCCGGCGTGATGATGACGGCCACGCACGGCTCCGGCCTGGGCTACGGCCCGATTGCCGACCAGGTGGTGAGCCTGCAGATGGTGGTGGAGGGTGGTCGCATGGTGCAGATCGAGCCCGCCAACGGCATCACCAATCCCGCCACCTTCCCCGGCAAGCTGGAAGAAGACTCGACGATTCCGGTGCAGCTGATCCAGGACACGAATGCCTTCAATGCCGCGCGCGTGGCGATCGGCTCGATGGGCGTGGTGTATTCGGTGACGCTGCGTGCCGATGCGAAATTCTGGCTGCGCGAGGTGCGGCGCAAGGTGAGCTGGAGCGAACTCAAGCAGCCGGGCGGCTATCTGGAAAAAGTGCTGGCCAAACAGCCGGTGTACGGCAGCGGCCCGTCGCCCGAGCACATCGAATTCCAGTACACGCCCTATGCCAATGACAGCGGCGACCGCAGCTTCCTCATCACCGAGCGTTACCGCGTGTACAGCCCGCTGCCCGAGCAGCCGGCGTCCGAGCGTGGCCAGCCCGGCACCGATTTTGTCTCCGGGCTGATCACCGTGCTGGAAATGCCGCTCGCGGCCATCGTCGACACCTTCCCGTCGCTGGCCAAGACGATTCTCGAGCAGAGCCTTTCCTCGCAGGTGGACGACAACTACACCAATGTCAGCTACCGGGTGTTCAACATCGGCGTGGTGAACTATACCGAGGCGATTGCCATCGAGGCGGCCTTCGACATGCGCCAGACCGTGGCGGCCATCGAGCGCTCCTTTGCGGTGGCCGACGGCCTGTTCGCGCAGGGCTTCGTGCACACGGCGCCGGTGGCGGTGCGCTTCGTCAAGGCCACGGATGCCTTCCTCGCCACGCAGCAGGGCCGCGACACCATGTTCATGGAAGTGATCACGCTGCGCGACAGCCGTGGTTCGCGTCCGGTGCTGACCACGCACCAGAACACCTATCTGGCGGAATTCGGTTCGCGCCCGCACTGGGGCCTGGACCTGAACACGCTGCGCAGCGAAGCCCAGTTGCGTGCGCTGTATCCGCAGTGGGAACAGTGGAAGACGCAGTTCCGCCGCTTCAATGCCAACGGCACGTTCGACGGCAAGGTGACGGACCGCCTCGGCATTTCCGTGCGTCCGCGCTGAGGGCGGTTGCGCTGCGTCCCCCGCGGCGGGTCTGGCGATAATTGTCGTCCCCCGCCCGCAGGAGCGGCTTCAGCTGCGATGCGCTGATGAAAAAATAACGGCGCCGTCGCAGCGACTGACGCGCCGTTCCATAAGATTTCAAGGGAGAGAGTCATGAGCAGGAACATGGAGCTGGCCGGCCGCTGGGTGCTGGTCACCGGCGCCTCGTCCGGCCTCGGCGAAGAAATGGCGCGCCAGCTCGCGCGCGAGCATGGCGCCAGCCTGATCCTGGTGGCGCGTCGTGCCGACCGCCTGC
>DAIRDY010000272.1:0-1391 GCA_036795935.1 Moraxellaceae bacterium
CCGGCCATCCTCGGCCTGCCGCAGGCGCGCCGCAACGCGCTGGCGCTCTCGGCGCTGGAAATCTGCGTGCGCGAAGTCTTCGAGTGGGGCGAGGTGCAGACCGACCCCAATTTCGGCAACTACCTCGTGCGCCTTGCTGAAAAGGACGGCGAACCCGACCGCATCGTGCTGCTGGACTTCGGCGCCGTGCGCGATTTCCCGGACGACCTGATGGCGCTGGCCCGCGGCCTGACCCGCGCCGCCTTCCACCGGGACCGCGACGGCATGCGTGCGGCCATGAAGGGCTTCCGCTTCTTCGACAACATGAGCGAGAGCACGCGCGAAGGCATCATCGACCTGTTCTTCCTGGCCATCGAGCCGTTCTCCGACCTGCGTGATGCGCCGCCGGAAACCCTGAACGAAAACGGCGACTACTGCTGGGCGCGATCACGCCTGCATGTGCGCGCCACCACGCAGGCAGCCAAATCGGCGGCCAGCAAGAACTTCAGCGTGCCGCCCAAGGAGCTGATGTTCCTGAGCCGCAAGCTGATGGGTGCCTACACCTTCATGACGGTGATCGATGCGCAGATCCGCGCCCGCCCGCTGCTGGAGCCGTATGTCGGCAAGTCCGCCTGAGCGGCCCCGGCTTCAGCTTCCGCAAAACAGACAAAGGCGCCCAAGGGCGCCTTTGTCTTGCCTGTCCCGCAGCAAACGCCACGCAGGCCGCCCCCGTCACACCGCCAGCTGCCGGCCGAACTGGCCGGCCTGGATCAGCACGCGGTCGATCATCGCGTCCTCATCCTGCCCGAGTGCCGCAAACTGGCCATCGAGAATGAGATGGCTGAGGCCGTGCACCAGGCTCCAGGCGTGCATGGCCGCCACTGTCACCGCCTCGCTGTCCGCTGGCAGCCGCAGCGCAGCCGCCACCCCCTGGCGCAATCCTTCATAGGCCAGCCCTGAAGCCGCCTCCAGCTCCTCGCTGCGGTTGGCGAGCGCAAAACGGCCAAACATCAGGCGGAACAGCGCCGGATGCTGGCGCGCGAAGTGCACATAGGCGCGGCCCGTGGCAAAGAATCGCCCCACCGGCTCGGCCGCCGTCAGCGCCGCCTGCCACTGTGCGGCCGCCAGCTGCCGGAAGCCCTCGGCGGCCAGCGCCGTGAGCAGCGCCTCCTTGTCCGCAAAATGGCGGTAGGTGGCATTGGCCGACACCCCCACCCGCCGCGCCAGCTCGCGCAGACCGGGCTCGGCCACACCCTCCGCCAAGAGCGCGAGCCCCGCCGCCACCAGCGCCTCGCGCAGGTTGCCGTGGTGGTAGCGCTCGGGGGACTTGGCCATGGCACCGATGGTGGCCGGGCTTGATGTTGACATCGTATACATACAGGTTCAGGCTGATGTTCACATCATACACATCA
>DAIRDY010000272.1:1491-3263 GCA_036795935.1 Moraxellaceae bacterium
GATGTTGACATCGTATACATACAGGTTCAGGCTGATGTTCACATCATACACATCAAGGCGGGCACCGCCAGGAGGGCAACCATGGTCAACATGCCGCAGGCCGTAGGACTGAAAGTGGTGCGCGCGCTGCGCCAGCTGCAGGCGCGCCGCCCCTACAGCCCGCACAACCGCTTCCTGGAAGGCCCGTTTGCGCCGCTGCCCGCCGAGCACACGGCCACCGACCTTGTCGTGCACGGCGAGATTCCGGCCGGCCTCAACGGTGTGCTCGCGCGCATCGGCCCCAACCCGCGCCATGTCGGGAACCCCGCCACCTACCACTGGTTCATGGGCGACGGCATGGTGCACGGCCTGCGCCTCGAGAACGGCCGCGCATGCTGGTACCGCAACCGCTATGTGGGCAGCGATGCGGTGCGTGCCGAACGCCGGCTGCCGCCCCTGCCCGGGCCGCGCCGCGGTCTTGCCGACACCGTGAACACCAACATCATCGGCCACGCCGGCAAACTCTGGGCACTGGTGGAGGCCGGCGCCTTTCCGGTGGCCATGGACGGCGAACTCAACAGCGAGAAATTCGGCCTGTTCAACAGCGCGCTCAACCGCGGCTTCACCGCGCACCCGCATGCCGACCCGGTGACCGGCGAACTGCACGCAATCTGCTACGACGGCTTCGAGCAGGACCGCGTGCGCTATCTCGTCATCACGCGCGACGGACAGGTACGCCGCGAAGTGCGCATTCCGGTGCGCCACGGCCCGATGATGCACGACTGCGCCATCACCGCCTCGCAGATGGTGGTGCTGGACCTGCCAGTGACCTTTTCGCTGAAAGAGGCACTGACCGGCGGCGCACTGCCCTACAAATGGAATCCGCGGCACAAGGCCCGCGTCGGCCTGCTGCCACGCGAGGGCGACGCTGCCGACATGCGCTGGTACGGCGTCGATCCCTGCTTCGTCTTCCACACCTGCAATGCCTACGACACGCCGGAGGGTGACGTGGTGCTCGACGTGGTGGTGCATGCGCGCATGTTCGACGGCAGTCGGCTCGCCGGTCCCGACGCGCATGGCGTCACCTTCGAGCGCTGGCGGCTGCGCAAAGGCGGCACGCAGGTGGAACGCCAGGTGATCTCGCGCGAGACGCAGGAGTTCCCGCGCTGCGACGAACGCCGCACCGGCCTGCCCTACCGCTACGCCTATGCCGTCGGCATCGACATCGAACACCCGCAAGCCAACGCCGTGCTCTGCCACGACATGCAAAGCGGCCGCACCCTGCGCCACGCCTATGGCGAACGCTGGATGTCCGGCGAGGTGGTGTTTGTGCCGAAACATGCCACCGCCGCCGAAAACGACGGCTGGCTGCTGTCCTATGTGCACGACCTCGACAACGGCCCGAGCCGCGTGGTGATTCTCGATGCGCAGAAGCTGGGAGAGACGCCGCAGGCCGTGATCGAGCTGCCGGTCCGCGTGCCGCTGGGCTTCCACGGCAACTGGATTGCCGATGCCTGAGCCCGTGATGCCGCCGCCGAAACGACGCCGGCGCCCGCACGGCGCGCGCGGGCCGCTGCTGACCCTGCTGCTGACACTGGCAGCCGGCACGCTGTCACATGCGAATACGGGCGCCGGCCACACAGGCGTTCAACGCTCGCTGTGCGTGTTCGACATCGCCGGCACCAAGGGCCCGCTGTTTGCCGAGATGAGCGAATTCGCGCTCACGGCGCGGCGCTGGGGCGTGACGCTGACGCCGCGCGCCTATGTCGACGAGCGCATTGCCAGCGAGGATT
>DAIRDY010000273.1:0-3262 GCA_036795935.1 Moraxellaceae bacterium
CGGGGGTCGACGCGAGGCGCGCATGATATACGAGGGCGCTGCAAAGGCAAACCCGGCACGGCCGATTTTGTGCCGGCCCGCGGGGACTTGCCCGATACCGGGCCGGGTGTAAGATGCGCGCTTCCTGACTGCCCGCCTGCTGAAACCGCCCGCACCGACACCCCGCCTTGCCCCGATCGCAGCGCTACGGCGATGCCGGGCAAGTATTTGCCCGGGACCGGCCGGACCGCTAGAGGACCCACCGATGCAGCAGAACGTGACCAGCGCCGGCCACGCCCGCACCCCCGGCATCGCCCTGACCCTGGGCGCACTTGGCGTGGTGTTCGGCGACATCGGCACCAGCCCGCTGTACGCACTCAAGGAGTGCTTCCATGCCGGCCACGGCATTCCCATCACCTTCGAGAACGTGGTCGGCATACTGTCGCTGATCTTCTGGTCACTGATCGTGGTGGTGTCACTCAAGTACATCGCCTTTATCATGCGCGCGAACAACAACGGCGAAGGCGGCATCATGGCGCTCTTGGCGCTGACCCTGCGCAGCGAGCACTCGAGCGCGCTGCGCCGCAAGCTGCTGGTGGCGGTCGGCCTGTTCGGCGCCGCACTGTTCTACGGCGACGGCATCATCACGCCGGCCATTTCCGTGCTCTCCGCCGTGGAGGGGCTGAAAGTGGCCGCACCGGTGCTCGAGCCTTATGTCATCCCGATCACGATTGGCGTGCTGATCAGCCTGTTCATGATCCAGCGCCACGGCACCGGTTCGGTCGGCGCCTTCTTCGGCCCGGTCATGCTGGTGTGGTTCTCCACGCTGGCCCTGCTCGGCATCATCAACATCAGCCAGCACATGGACATCCTGAACCTGGTGAATCCGGTCTGGGCCATCGGCTTCATCATGGAACACCAGTTCATCGCTTTCGTGACGCTGGGGGCGGTCGTGCTCACCATCACCGGTGGCGAGGCACTGTATGCCGACATGGGCCACTTTGGCCGCGGCCCCATCCAGCGTGCCTGGTTCTTCATCGTGTTCCCGGCGCTGATGCTGAACTACTGCGGCCAGGGCGCACTGCTGCTGGCCAATCCGGCCGCCATCGAGAACCCCTTTTACCTGCTGGCACCGGGCTGGGCGCTGTACCCGATGATCGGGCTGTCGACACTGGCCACGGTGATTGCCTCGCAGGCCGTGATCTCCGGCGTGTTTTCCATCACCCGTCAGGCCGTGCAGCTCGGCTACCTGCCGCGCTTCGAGATCCAGCACACCTCGAGCAAGGAAATCGGCCAGATCTACATCCCGTCCATGAACTGGGCCCTGCTCGCAGCCATCATCCTGCTTGTCGTCACCTTCCAGTCCTCGAGCAACCTGGCCTCGGCCTACGGCATTGCCGTGACCATGACCATGGTCTGCGACACCGTGCTGGCCATGGTGGTGGCCTACAAGCTCTGGCAATGGAAGCCCGGTGTTGCCCTGCTCATCGGCCTGCCTTTCCTGGCCGTGGACATGGCCTTCCTTGGTGCCACCTCGCTGAAGATCTTCCAGGGCGGCTGGTTCCCGCTGCTGGTCGGCGTGCTGATGTTCACGCTGATGGCCACCTGGAAGCGCGGCCGCCAGTTGCTGGCCGAACGTCTCGCCAACGAAACCATGCCGCTCGGCCTGTTCGTGAACTCCATCGGCGGCGCCGGCTCCTCGGTGCAGACCGTGCCCGGCACCGCCGTGTTCATGACCGGCAGCCACAAGTACGTGCCGCACGCGATGCTGCACAACATGAAGCACAACAAGATCGTGCACGAGCGCAACGTGCTCCTGACACTGGTCACGCGCGACATTCCCTTCGTGGCCGAGGAAGAGCGCCTCGAGGTCAGCGAGATCGCGCACAACTTCTTCCTGATCACCGGCTACTACGGTTTCAAGGAGCAGCCCGACGTGCCTGCCCTGCTCGCCAGTTGCGAAAGCCGCGGACTCGGGTTCGACATGATGGACACCAGCTTCTTCCTGTCGCGCGAGCGCGTGATTGCGAGCGTCGGCCCCGGCATGGCCAGCTGGCGCGAAAAGCTGTTCGTGGCGATGTCGCGCAATGCCGGCGCCGCCACCGACTTCTTCCAGATTCCTACCAACCGTGTGGTCGAGCTCGGCACCCAGGTCCAGCTCTGAGCGCGCACACGCTCCGGAACAGCAGGCAAGAAAAAGCCCGGGCATGCCCGGGCTTTTTCTTGCGCGTCCAGCCCTGTCTCAGAGGCTGTCCAGCCAGCGCGGCCGCTCGATGCCGTAGCCCTGCGCATAGTCGACGCCGATCTCGGCCAGCTTGGCCAGGATGGCATCGTCCTCGACGTATTCAGCAATCGTCTGGATGCCCATGTAGTGCGCGAGGTCGTTGATCGAGCGCACCATGGCCAGGTCGTTGGCGTCGGTACCGAGGTCGCGCACGAAGGCGCCGTCGATCTTCACGTAATCCAGCGGCAGGTGCTTGAGGTAGTTGTAGGTGGCATGGCCGGCACCGAAATCGTCGAGCGCAAAGCGGCAGCCGATCTTCTTCAGCTCGCGCATCAGGTCGACGGTGTCGGCCAGATTGCTGATGGCCGTGGTCTCGGTGATCTCGAAGCAGAGCTTTTCCGGCGGCAGGCGGTACTCCAGCAGGCGGTCGAAGACATAGCTCATCATCTGTGCATCGGACAGCGAATGCCCCGACAGGTTGATGGACACCATGCCGATGCGCTCGAGCTTCTTCGGGTTTTCCACCAGCCAGTGCAGCGCGCTGTCGACCACCCAGCGGTCCACCGCCAGCATGCGGTTGTAACGCTCGGCGGCCTGCACGAACTCACTGGGAGGCAGGTCCTCGCCACCATCGTCACGCATGCCGAGCAGGATTTCGTAATGCGGCAGCTCCTGCTCGCGCCGCGCCGGATCAACGGCCTGTATGCGCTGGCAACGCAGTGTCAGGCGCTCGTCTTCCAGCGCCTGGTTGAGCTTGGCCACCCACACCATGACGTTGTCGCGACGCGCAAGCTCGGCCGCATCCGGGTGATAGACCTGGATGCGGTTGCCACCGTCACGCTTGGCCTGGGCACAGGCTTCCTCGGCGGCCTGCAGCAGGTTGGCATCGTTCTCGCTGGTATAGGTGATGTCGACGAGACCGGCACTGGCGGTCAGCCGGAACGCCTGCGGCTCGCCGTCGAACTTCATGGCCGCAAGCTCGCCCAGGCGCAGGCTGACGAGCTGCTGGGCCTGGCCCAGGTCGCAATCCTCCAGCAGCACACCGAACTCGTCGGCATT
>DAIRDY010000274.1:0-3257 GCA_036795935.1 Moraxellaceae bacterium
GTGTCCAGAGGGGCGGCGCGTACCGCCCCTCTGGGGCCCGTCCGGCCCGAGGACGACGACCTATCAAAGAAACAACGTTAGCCAGCAGAGCGCAGCGAAAAACCAATCCAGAAAGAGCACAGCGAAAGACCAACACAAAACCAGGCCTCAGGACCGCACCTCCACCCGGAACCCCAGCCACACCACCAGCAACGTCACCCCCATCGCCGCATTCCCCACCAGCGCAAAATTCAGCACCTTGCCATCGGCCGCCTGCGCCAGTACCAGCGTCGGCAAAAACGCCGCCGCACTCGCCGCCAGCTGCTGCAGCGCCGTGTTCATGCTCAGGAAGCGTCCGCGCAAGGCCGGCACGCTCGCCGACGTGATGAGCGCCATCGCTGGAATCAGCCGCCCCGAAATCAGCACCATGAACACTGTCGTCACCACCAGCACCAGTGGCAGGCCCACCGCCGGCAGGCGCGTCACCACGGCCAGCGGCAGCAGCGAGAGCAGGCCGACCACCGCCAGTACCCGCGCCTTGCCGTGGCGGTCGGCCAGCCGGCCGATCAGCGGCGCGGTGAACAGCGTGGCCAGGCCGCCGCAGAAATAGATCAGCGGCAGGTCGGCCTCCTTGAGGCCGACGTTGTGCACCATGTACGGACTGAGGAAGGGAATCACGCTGAAGCCGGCCAGCATCAGGGCCGCCATCAGCGCGAAGGCACGCCAGTGGTTGGGCACGCCGAGCACGGCGCGCAGCGTGCCGGCGATGTCGATGCGGCCGTGGTCGCGCGCCGGCACCGCCGGCAGCAGGCGCAGGCCCCAGAGCCAGAGGCCCACGCCGGTCACGGTGATGAGCAGGAAGGGCGCGCGCCAGTTCGACAGTGTCGCCAGCCACAGGCCGAGCGGCACGCCGGCAACGGCCGCCAGTGAAAACGCGGCCATCACGCGGCCGGTGGCACTGCCCCGGCGCGCTTCGGGAATGCAGTCGCCGACATAGGCCATGACATTGGTGCCGAGGATGCCGCCGAAGGCGCCGGCGAGCAGTCGCGCCAGCAGCAGGCTGTGGAAGTCGGGCGCCAGCCCGCAGGCCAGTGTGGCGAGCAGGAAGCCTGCCATCAGCCAGAGCAGCAGGCGGCGGCGGTCGTAGCGGTCGATGAAGAAGGCGCTGGCAAAGCCGGCGGCCCCGGCGGCCAGCGTGTAGGCCGAGACCAGCAGGCCGAACTCGGCGGTGCCGATGCCGAGCACGCGCATCAGTTGCGGGCCCAGCGGCATCATCACCATGAAGTCGACGATGTGGCAGAACTGGATGCCGGCCAGCAACAGGATCAGGCGTTTCTCGGTGGCGGCGGGGAGGGTGATGACGGACATGGGACACTCGCGGTCGGGCCCTGACGCTAGCAGCCCCCGTGCTTGAAAAGAAGCCGACTGCCCGGTGTCGCTGGCGTTGGCACAGCCCTTGCTCATTCCCTGTGACAAGCGTGTGACGAAAGCACACGGCATGCACGAACAGGGGGCAGGCCCTGCCCCGGGAAGTCTGATGATGCTCAAGGTTTTGCTGGTCAACGACACGAACAAACAGGTGGGGCGGCTGCGCGCCTCGCTGATCCACGCCGGCTGCGAGGTGGTGGAGGAGGTGTCGTCCGCGTTCATGATTCCGAAGAAGGTGGCGGGCCTGCAGCCGGACGTGGTGATCATCGACACCGAGTCGCCCTCGCGCGACGTGCTGGAGCAGATCTGCGTGGTCAGCCAGGACGAGCCGCGCCCCATCCTCATGGTCAGCGACGACGGCCAGCCGGCCGCGATCAAGGCCGCGATCAAGGCCGGCGTGTCCGCCTATGTGGTGGAAGGCATCGACGAAGGCCGGCTGGAAGCCGTGCTGGCCGTGGCCCAGGCGCGTTTCGAGGCGGACCAGTCGCTGAAGCAGCAGGTGCGCATGGCCGAGAGCAAGCTCAACGAGCGCAAGGTGGTGGAACGCGCCAAGGGCATGCTGATGCAGCTGCGCGGCCTGAACGAGGCCGATGCCTATCACGCCATGCGCAAGATGGCGATGGACCGGAACATCCGCATTGCCGAGGTGGCCGAGAAGCTGATCTCGATGAACGAATTGCTGTCCTGACGCACGACCGTCTCTCCTCCGGGCGCCGCAAGGCGCCCTTTTTTTTGCCCGCGGCCGGCCCTGCCTGATGGCCATGGCATGCCAGGCATCGTCCGCAAACGGCACGAGCCGTGTTGGTGCAGGCGCTGCGCCACGGTCACGGGGCAGGTGGTGCACCGGCGTGCACTTCCTCCCCATAACGGGGCAAAACGCGCACCAGCATGGTGAAAACAGTGATTTTTCGGGGCCGGCAAAAGCTGGCACGCCCCCTGCAATACATCTGGCGTAGCGCCCACGGGCCTCCACTGTCGGAGAGGGCGCTGCCGGGAACCGCGAGGTTTCCACTCCTGTGTCGTGCGTTTGCCCGCCGTGATGGCGGGCACCCCAATCCGGTGGCAACACCGGTCAAGGACAATGGCGTCCTGCGGAGCAATCCGCAGGCGCCATTTTTTTTTGGCCCGGAGTCTGCATAACAAGGCGTAACGCCTGCAGGCTCCTGCAAATCGAGGTGCATGATGGCGGATCGTGACGAAGTGAAGTTGGTGGATACCCCGGCGGCCAGTGACGCACCGGCGGATGCCGGACGTCGTCAGTTTCTGAAGAGCTCCATGCTGGCGGGCAGCGTCGGCATGCTGGGAGGGTTATCCATGCAGATGTCTTCGACCGCCTGGGCGGCCGGGTCCGACAAGCCTGAAAAGACCGAAGTGAACGTCGGCTTCATTCCGCTGACCGACTGCGCGTCGGTGGTGGTGGCGGCACTGCTCGGTTTCGACAAGAAGTACGGCATCAAGATCAATGTCAGCAAGGAGGCCTCCTGGGCCGGCGTGCGCGACAAGCTGATCAACGGCGAGCTGGATGCGGCGCATGTGCTCTACGGCCTCGTCTACGGCGTGCACCTCGGCATCGGCGGTCCGAAGAAGGACATGGCCGTGCTGATGACGCTGAACCAGAACGGCCAGGCCATCACGCTGTCCAACCAGCTCAAGGACAAGGGTGTCACCGACGGCAAGTCGCTGAAGCGCCTGATCGACACCGACAAGCGCGACTACACCTTCGCCCAGACCTTCCCCACCGGCACCCATGCCATGTGGCTGTACTACTGGCTGGCGGCCAACGGCATCAACCCGATGAAGGACGTGAAGACCATCGTGGTGCCGCCGCCGCAGATGGTGGCCAACATGCG
>DAIRDY010000275.1:0-3232 GCA_036795935.1 Moraxellaceae bacterium
GCCCTGGGTCTGCGTGGCCGGCGGTGCCGGCATCACGCCGCTGTTCAGCCTGCTCAAGCACAGCCTGCTGGCGGTGCCGGCGCGGCCGGTGCGCCTCCTTTACTGGAGCCGGCACGAGACGGACGTCATTTTTCGCGAGCCGCTCGCCGCCATGGCCGAGGGCCATCCGGCCTTTGCCCTCACCACCTTCTTCACCCGCCCCGGGGCGGGCGAGCCGACACCGGTGGCGGTGGAGCCGGTGCTGGCGGCAGCCGCCACGCTGATCCGCCCGCTGTTCTGGCTGAGCGGCCCGGAGGAGCTGGTCGACACCCTGCACACGGCGCTGGTGGGCGAGGGCGTGCCCGAGGCCGACATCCACCTCGAGCGCTTCGTCATGGTCGCGCAGCGCACCGCCCACCGGCCGCTCAGCCCGCAGCCGCTGCGCTTTGCGCGCCGGCGCCTCCTGCTCGGCAAGGCGCACTGGCGCAGCCGGCAGAATGCCGGCGAGTCGGTGCTGGACGCGGCGCTGCGGGCCGGCATTCCGGTGCCGCATTCCTGCCGCCAGGGCCATTGCGGCGCCTGCCGGCTGACCTTGCGCCATGGCGAGGTCGAACTCGACGAGCCCAACTGCCTGAGCCCCGCCGAGGCCAGGCGTGGCCAGATCCTGGCCTGCGTGGCCCATGCCCAGGGGCCCTGCGAGCTGGAAATTCCCCGCTGAGACCGCCCCGGCCGCCCGCCGTGCCGCCGGGCCGGCATATTGGGCGGTGGCAGGCGCGCGTATTCGGGTTATCCTTCGCCGCGAGTCGGTACGGGCGCCAGCCCCTGCCAGCCGGCCCGCACGGGGCGGCCCATAACAAGAAAAAGCAACGGAGACGGAACATGCGGCAGTCCAAGGCCCTGTTCATTGCCTGTTCGGCGCTGCTGGTCACCGCCTGCAGCAACCCGCAGTACATCATTCATCCCTCGAGCAGCCCGACGGCCACCAAGGCTCGCCAGAACCTCGACGTGGTGTTCGAGACCACGATGTTGAAGCCGCTGGTCATGGGCAGCTTCCTGTTCCCGGCCAAGGGCAAGATGTTCCAGCCGCTGATTCCCACCGACTCGCGCAACGCCATCGTCTATGTCTTCCGCCCGGCCTCCGACTGGAACGACCAGGAAGTGCAGGCACCGGCCTTCTTCCTGAACGGCCAGTTCATCTCCGGCCTCAAGAGCGGCAGCTATTTCTGGTTCGAGGTGCCGGCCAGCGAGTACTACTTCACGGCCAAGCGGCCGCTGGGCCCGGTCTACCTGAAAACCATTTTCGAGGCCGATGTCTTCTTCGAGGGCAACAAGAGCTATTTCTTCCGTTACGACGAGGAAAACCTCGGTCCCAAGACCCCGGTGAAGGATTCTGCGATGCTCGTCGTGGGCCCGCTGCGCCAGATGCCGGAAAACCAGGCGCTGCCGGAAATCCGCCTGACGCGTGTCATGGGCGTGGGCAAGGTGGCGCTCGCCGACTACCAGCCGCCGTGGGCGCCGTTCGAGGTTTACCCGAACGCGCAGCCGGTGGGGCGTGAAAGCCTGGATGCCACGGCGACGCCGCTGCGCCAGCTGCGCAGTGACGATGAAATCATCGAGTCGCGCGGCGAGGCCGACATTTCGCTCGACCACATCCCGACGCGCCGCTGGTGGAAGCCCTCCACCTGGTTCTGATGCGCATGCCCCGCGCCTGCGGGCGCGGGTTGTTGCCCCGCAGGCCATCCGCTACTGTCGCCGCATTGTTCCTGCGGATGCCGTCATGACCGATTCCCGCATGCAGTGGTCCTCGCTGCTGTCCACCCGCCGCTACAAGCGCAAGAACGGGCAGATCGTGCCCGGCGTCGCCGTCGCCAAGAGCGACATCGACACCGGCCTGCGCAACGACTTCCACATCGACCACGACCGCCTCGTGTTCTCCACCGCCTTCCGCCGTCTGGCGCGCAAGACGCAGGTGCATCCGCTCGCGGTCAACGACCACATCCACAACCGCCTGACGCACTCGCTGGAAGTGGCCAGTGTCGGCCGCAGCCTCGGCAACCGCGTCGGCCTGATGCTGGACCAGCAGGGGCTCTTGCCCGCGGGCAGCCAGCCGGCCGACATCGGTGCCATCGTGCAGGTGGCCTGCCTCGCGCACGACATCGGCAATCCGCCCTTCGGCCACACCGGCGAGGACGCGCTGCGCGAATGGTTCCGCGATCCGGCGAATGCGCGCTACCTCGCACCGCTCAGCGATGGCGAGCGCCTCGACGTGCAGACCTACGAGGGCAATGCACACGGCCTGCGCATGGTGGCCAGCCTGGAAATGCATTACGGCGAAGGCGGCATGCGCCTCACCGCCGCCAGCATGGGCGCGCTGGTGAAATACCCGTGGACGGCCGCCGCCGAGCCGGTGCCGGAAGGCAAGTCGCGCAAGGGCAAGTTCAACATCTACACCGCCGAGCGCGACTACTACGCCGCGGTGGCCGACGAACTTGGCCTGATCCGGCTCGGGCCCGAGCGCTGGGCACGGCATCCGCTGTCCTACCTGATGGAGGCGGCCGACGACATCTGCTACGCCATCCTCGATCTCGAGGACGCGGTGGAAATCGGCATCATTGCCGTCGAGGAATTCGAGGCCGTGGTGCATCCGGTGCTGGAGCCGGAAAAGCTGCGCGCCCCGCAGGGGCCGGAGCGGCGCAACGCCGACACCATCCGCCGTTACTGCTCGGCCCTGCGCGGCATGGTCATCGGCAAATGTGTCGAGGAGTTCGCCGTCACCTTCATGCGCCATCACAACGACATCCTCGCCGGCGGCCTGCCGGGCGGCAGTCGTGACCTGCTCGACCTGGTCAGCGCCGAGATTTCCGGGCTCTTGCTGGGCGCCAAGGAGCTGGCCAGCGAACGGGTCTACCGGCATCGCAGCAAGGTGGTAAAGGAAGTGGCGGCCTATCCCTGCCTGCGCCTGCTGCTGGATGCACTGATTCCCGATGCCTTCGTGTTCTGCAACGGCGCGCCGCTCAACACCCGCCAGAAAACCCAGCTCGCCCTGCTCGAGCGTCCGCTGGTGAAAGGCGAGAGCCATTACCAGGCCTACATGAAGGTGCTCGACTACATCGGCGGCATGACCGACAACTATGCCGCCACGCTCGCCAGCGAAATCTCCGGTGTCGGCATCGTCTGACGCTGACAGGCGTGCGCTTGTGCCGGGGCGGCCGTGCCCCTGCCGGCACAGGCCGTGAGGCAAGAAAAAGCCGCC
>DAIRDY010000276.1:0-3232 GCA_036795935.1 Moraxellaceae bacterium
AGAACACCGAGCCGTCGCTGCGCCGGGTGCGCACCTCGCCCTGCCAGCGCCGGCCTTCGTGCAGCGCGGTGAGGGCGCTGATGTGCAGCTCGGGCGGATTCAGTTCGGAGCGCACAAGGAAGCTGGGCTGGCCCATGACGTCGCCGGCCCGGTAGCCGCACATTTCCAGGTAGCGCGGATTGGCGTATTCGATCCAGCCGTCGGCATCGGTGATGAAAATGCCGGCGCCGGAGTTTTCCACGGCCTTCGACACCTTGCCGAGCTGGATTTCCGTCATCCGCCGCTGCTGCAGTTCGCACTCGAGGTCGACGCGGTGGCGCTGGATCTCGAACAGCATGCTGTTCAGTGAGGCGGTGAGCACGGCGACTTCACGCACGTCATCGGGTTCGATGGCCGGCAGGCGCAGGTCGTAGCGGTCGCTGGTGGTGACATGGCTGAGCGTGCCGGCGATGGCGGCCAGGCGCTGGCTTTGCGGCTGCAGCGCGCGGTAGAGCAGGCCGAAGGCGATGCCGCCGGCCAGCAGCAGTGCCAGCAGCGATTGCCAGGCGTCGGTGAGGAAGGCCGCATACAGCGGCCCATGGCTGACCAGCAGGTGCACCTCCCCCACCGGGCCTTCGTTGCCGCTGACCACCTGCACCACACGGTTGCGGCTGCGGCCGGGGTCGCTGCCGGCGGCGGGCATGTCGCCGCTGCGGCCGAGCAGGCGGCCCTCGCGGTCGTAGAGTTCGGCGGCCTCGATATAGGACGTGGCGGTGGCGGCATCAAGCAGCGCCTGCAGGCGCAGGCTGTCGGCGCGTGTCTCGGGTGTGGTGAGACTGGTGCCGATCATGCCGGCGAGCAGCCGCGCCTCGTGCTCCATGGTGTGCCGGCGTTCGCGGTAATCCTGGAAGCCGCTGGCCAGCAACACCAGCAGGAAGGTCAGCGCGATCGCGGTCAGCGTGTCGAGGATGATGCGGCGGCGGAAGCTGGGACGGCGCGCGGCGGCGCGCGCGATGGCGGCCAGCCGCGGTCGCGCCAGCCCGAGCGTGCTGTCGTGGAGGTTCATGCCTTCGCCCTCTCCGGCGCGCGCACGGGGCGTCGCGGCGGGACGACACAGCGATACGGCAGCATCATGCTCTCCTGATTCCTTGGGTCCGGGGGCTCGCGCCACCCGCTGCCTGCATGCCTGCGCCATCCTGCACAGGCACTGTCTCCCGGCCGGACGCCGGACCTGCCGGTGCCAGTCCCCCACGTTCCGGCACCACCACTTTTCACCCTAGAAGATCGCGGCCGGGCTGCCGCTCCGTCCGTCCTGACGGCCTGCCACTCGTCCCGGTCCCGCTGCCGCCCCGGCCATCAGTACGGTAGGCGGCCCCCGCACCCCCTCCTAGCCTGAGCCCATCTCCTCCTCCTGCTGTGGAGGCTGTCATGAACGATTCCCTGCCTGCTGCCGCCCGCCTGCTTTCCGTCACCGGTGATGCCTGCCTGCTCGAGGGCGGCCAGCCGGTGCCGGTGGCGGCCGGCAGTCTGCTCGCGCTGGGCCAGACCCTGAGCACCGGCCACTACGGCACGGCCCACCTGCTGCTGGCCTCGGGCCATGAACTCGGCCTCGGGCCGGAGCAGGTCCTGCACCTGGACATGGACGTGCTGGCCACGGCCGCGGCCGACCCCTCGGAGTGGCAGCTCGCCGCCGGCGCCAGTGCCGGGGTCGTGCTGGCGCTGCTCGAGCCCGGGCTTGCTCCGCTGCCGCTGGAGGCCGTGCTCGAGCCGCCTGCGGCCTCGCTCGACGTGTTGCTGGGCGGCGCCGGCCATCTGCCGGCGCCCGCTCCCGATGCCGGCCACGGCGTGCTGGCCGATGCCGGCATGGCCGCGCTGCTGCGCAGCCTTTACGGCCCGGAGGCCTGGCATTAGCCCGGTCCCGGCCATCAGTACGGTGGGCGCGCTGCCATCCCGCGCCTAGCGTGAGACGCAATCAGGGCCAGATGTGCCGGCAACGCCGCCGGCAGGCCACCGGAGGTCATCATGGACACGCCATCCCCCGCTCCCCGCACCGGCAGCACGCCGGCCCGCCAGCCGCTGGCCCAGGAAGACCTGCTGCTTGAGGAGGAAATGTTCTCCGAGGGCGGCAGCAAGCCGCCGGTGCAGGCCTCGGCGCTGGACCCGGAGGCGCAGGCCCCGGCCGCCCCGCCGGCCGAAGGCGGCCTGCCGCCCCTGCTCTCGGAAATGAGCGCCGATGAAGCGGCCGCCGCCGTGCTTGAAGCCCTGCTCGCCGGCCGCGACATCAGTGCCGAACTGGAGGCCACGGCCGCCGGCCTCAGCGGCGGTGGCGGTGACGAAGCCGGCCACGGCTTCCTGCGCCTCGGCCGCGTTTCGGAAAGCACCACCGGGGTCGGCTTCGACTTCCCCACTGGCGATGCCGGCGGCAGCGAGCCGGTTGATGACCGCGTGATCCTCCCCGACAACCCGGTCGCCATTACCGATCTCACGCCGACCACCGACAACGGCGATGCCAGCGTGCGCGAAAGCGACCTGCCGGAGGCCACCACCACCGGCAGCTTCGGCATCAGCGCCCCGGACGGTGTCGGCAGCCTGGTCATCAACGGCATCATCGTCATCCAGAATGACAAGCTGGTGGCAACGCAGGTCCAGACCCCGCTCGGCAACCTGCTGACCATCACCGGCTACAACCCGGCCACCGGCGAGATCACCTACACCTACACGCTGCAGGACAACGAGCAGCATCCGGACGGCAACGGCGAGAACAGCCTGTTTGACGAGATGGAGGTCATCCTCACCGACCGTGACGGCGACACCGCCTCCGACGTGCTCAGCATCAACATCATCGACGACGTGCCCGATGCCAACGATGACAGCGCCAGTCTCGACGAAGACACGCCGAGCGTGGTCATCGACATTCTGGCCAACGACGATGAAGGCGCCGACGGCGCCACGCCCGCCTTCCAGACCCTGCAGGGCGAATACGGCACACTGACGCAGAACCAGGACGGCACCTGGACCTACCACCTCGACACCACGAATCCGGTGGTGCAGGGCCTCGGCGTCATCGGCGACACGCCGGAAACCCTGACCGAGACCTTCCACTACACGCTGACCGACAGCGACGGCGACAGCGATGACGCGGTTGTCACCGTCACCATCACCGGTGTCGACGACCCGGTGCTGATCACCAACCTGACCCCGAAGGGCGAAGGCGGTGATGCCATGGTCGATGAAGACGACCTGCCGGACGGCT
>DAIRDY010000277.1:0-3214 GCA_036795935.1 Moraxellaceae bacterium
GAACCGCCTGGGCGAGCTGCAAGAGGCGGGCGGCATCGCCTATCTCGGCGAGATTGTGAAGAACACCGCCTCGGCCGCGAATATCGGTGCCTATGCCGAAATCGTCCGCGAGCGCTCGGTGCTGCGGCAGCTCATCCGTGTTTCTTACGAAATTTCCGATGTGGCTTACCAGCCGCAGGGCGCGACCTCGGACCAGATTCTTGACGAGGCCGAGCGCAAGATCTTTGCGATTGCCGAGCAGCAGAGCAAGGGCGAGGGCCCGCAGGCGCTGAAGCCGCTCCTGGCCAAGGCGGTGAACCGCATCGAGCAGCTCTACAGCTCCACCGACCCGCTGACCGGTCTCTCCACCGGCTTCACCGATCTCGACGACAAGACCTCGGGCCTGCAGAAGGGCGATCTCGTGATCGTGGCGGCGCGTCCGTCCATGGGTAAAACCACCTTCGCCATGAACCTGGTGGAGAACGTGCTGCTCGGCGGTGCGCCGGTGCTGGTGTTCTCCATGGAAATGCCGGCCGACTCGATTGTCATGCGTATGCTGTCGTCGCTCGGCCGCATCGACCAGACCCGTGTGCGCAACGGCAAGCTCGAAGAAGAGGACTGGCCGCGCCTGACCTCGACCATGGCCATGCTCGCCGAACACAAGCTGTTCATCGATGACACGCCGGCGCTGTCGCCCACCGAGGTGCGCTCGCGTGCGCGCCGCGTGGCGCGCGAGAACGGCGGTGCCATCGGCCTCATCATGGTCGACTACCTGCAGCTGATGCGCGTGCCCGGCCTCGAGAACAACCGAGTCAACGAAATCTCGGAAATCTCGCGCTCGCTGAAAGGACTGGCGAAAGAAATGGAGTGCCCGGTGATTGCGCTGTCGCAGCTCAACCGTTCGCTGGAACAGCGCCCGAACAAGCGCCCGGTGATGTCCGACCTGCGTGAATCCGGCGCCATCGAGCAGGACGCCGACGTCATCATGTTCATCTATCGCGACGAGGTCTATAACCCCGAATCGCAGGACAAGGGCACGGCCGAGATCATCATCGGCAAGCAGCGTAACGGCCCCATCGGTTCCATCCGCCTCGCCTTCCTCGGCAAGTACACGCGCTTCGAGGACCTGGCGCCGGAATACTGGCGCGACCGCCAGCAAGAAGAATACTGAGGCCGGCCACCTGAGGGAGAAGCCCCGTGCGTGACGCCCGCCTTGGCATCAGCACTTCCGCCTTGCACCACAACCTGCGCCGCGTGCGCGAGGCGGCGCCGTATGCGCGCGTGCTGGCCATGGTCAAGGCCGACGGCTATGGCCACGGCCAGCGCCTGGTGGCGGAAACCCTGGCCGAGGCCGACGGCTTCGGCGTGGCCTTTCTCGACGAGGCGCTGGCGCTGCGCGCGGCCGGCATCCGCCAGCCCGTCACCGTGCTCGAAGGCGTGTTCACGGACATGGAAATGTTCGAGGCGGTGCGCCAGAACCTGACGCTGGTCGTGCACCAGGAGCAGCAGCTGGCGCTGCTCGAAGGCTGCCGCCTGAGCGGGCCGGTCGATGTCTGGCTCAAGGTCGATACCGGCATGCACCGCCTCGGCTTCAGCCCCGAGGCCGCCATCGGCGCCTGCCGCCGCCTGCGTGCGGCGCGCATCACCGGCCGCATCGGCCTGCTGACCCATTTCGCCTCGGCCGACGTGCTGGACTCGGCGCAGACCGAGCAGCAGATCGCGCGCTTCCGTGCCCTGCAGCAGGCACTCTCGAAAGGCGGCGACCGGCTGCTGCCGGACAGCCTGGCCAACTCCGCCGGCATCCTGGCCTGGCCGGCCGCGCATGGCGAATGGGTGCGTCCCGGCATCATGCTCTACGGCGGTTCGCCGTTTGCCGACCGCACCGCCGCCGACCTCGGCCTGCGCCCGGTGATGACGCTGTCCTCGCGCCTGATCGCCATCCGCGAGCTGAAGGCCGGCGAAAGCGTCGGCTACGGCGCGACCTGGACGGCTGCGCGCGACACCCGCATTGGCGTCGTCGCCATCGGCTACGGCGACGGCTATCCGCGCCATGCGGTGAACGGCACGCCGGTACTGGTCAACGGCCAGCGCGTGGGGCTCGCCGGCCGCGTGTCCATGGACATGCTCACCGTCGACCTGGGCGACGTGCCGGCCGTGATCGGCGATGCCTGCGTGCTCTGGGGCGAGGGCCTGCCCGCCGACGAGGTGGCGGCCTGCGCCGGCACCATCAGCTACGAGCTGTTCTGCCAGGTCACCGCGCGCGTCCGCCGCGAGGTCTGGTAAGCCGATGTCCGGCGGTGTCCAACTGCCGCAACGCTAAGTCCGCCACGTCATAAAGCCAAAGCGTCTAACGCACTCCGGGCGGCCGTCTACGCTGAAAGCGAAGGCACCGAGGAGGGCATCATGCGCACCCTTTACTACCTGACGGACAAGCTGGACACGGCAGAGGCCATGGTCACGACCCTGCACGCGCTCGAAATCAGCGACGACGGTTACTACATCGTCAGCAAGGACCACGACGGGGTGCGCAGACATCATCTGCACGAAGCCTCCGCCATCGACGAGACCGATGTCATCCACTCCGGTGAGCGGGGCGCCATCATCGGCGGCCTATGCGGCCTGCTGTTTGCCCTGTGGATCGCCATCTTCCAGCCACTCGGGCTGGAGATGGGGCTCGGTGCCTTCCTGTTTGTGTCCGCCCTCATCGGCTGCTTCGGTGCCTGGGTGGGCGGCATGGTCGGGATCAGCCACGACAACTACAAGCTGGCGCCCTTCCACGATGCGATCGCCGAAGGCAAATACCTGCTGGTGGTGAACGTGCGCGAGCCGGCCAAGGCCCGCGAGATCAAGGAGGCCATGCACCGCAAGCATCCCGAAGCCTGGTTCGAGGCCGAGGATGATGTCGGTATCGATGTCTTCGCCACCCGTGCCGAATTTCGTCCGCGCCATCTCTGAGTTCTCGAGAACAGGCATGACGCGAACGATGGAGCGGTGAAACTGCCGCGCAACGGTCCGCGAATACCCACGGACCAGACCCCGCCAGATGGCGGGGTTTTTATATTTGACTCCCTTGTCTTGTTTTAAGCCCTGGTCGTCCCCGCGCCCCACAGGGACTCCCGGTGGTCGAAGGCGGGGACCCTGCGACTTTCTTGCCTCGAAACATGCAGGTCAGTCGTAAAGGCACTGGGCCCCCGCCTTCACAGGGGCGACAGGGAGTCAAATATGTAATTCCCTT
>DAIRDY010000278.1:0-3202 GCA_036795935.1 Moraxellaceae bacterium
AGCCCGAGTTCGCGGCGGATGGAGGCCGGCTGGTAAACTTGGAAAATGGTGGGAACGCCGTCTTGCGTCAGTATCTCCGGCGCACTGCGCGCCATCCGCTGCTGCTGGTAATAGGGTTCGATGCGCAACGCGGGCTGGCGCAACGAACGCAGTGGCAAAGAAAAGCGGACGTAGCGGCCTTTCCCTGGCTCCAGCTCCAACGTGTCCTCACCGGTGCGGAAATAGACCTTTTCCTTGCTCAAGAAAGGCTCGCCGGCCTGCAGCGCAAGCCGCCACTCGAAGGCCTCGCTCATGTGCACGCGCCATTCGCCGCCAACCAGCCACAGCTGCCAGCGGAAACGCTCTTCGGCCGGGGACACGTTGCCACCGCCCTCGATGAAGCGTCGCCAGTCGCGCTGCAGCATGGCAACGCCGAACTCGCCGCGGGCCTCGCGCCAGCGCAGCGAGTACTGGGTGTCGGTCACGGTCTCATAGGCGGTGGACTTGTAGGGCTGGCCGTTCTGCAACTGCCCGTCGTAGCGGGCCACGCCGCCGCCCCAGGCCGTGTCCAGCGCAGCCACGAACGGCCCCTGCTGCAGCTCGGCATGGCCGGTCAGAAAAAGTTGCGGGCCGACCTCGTTCAGCAGCTCGCTGCCGTCGAGATATTCGCGCCAGTCGAACCAGCGGCCATCGGCACCCACCGCAAAATTCAGCACCGGCGCCGCCGCGGCCGGCAGCGCCCATGCCCACGCCCACACCAGCACGACCAGCAGACGCATCATTCGGCGCAAGCCTCGGCGGCTTCTGCCGTTTCCGACGCCGCGCCGGCAACAGGCGACAGCGTCACCGGCACGCCATTGAGGATGGCGGTGCCGGCCAGCGCATCGACCAGGGTTTCGTCGGTGATGTCGTTGAGGCTGACACCCGGCGCCTTCTGCGCGGTGCCGAGACGCACGCCGGCGCGGTCGTGACCGAAGCCGTGCGGCACGCTGACCACGCCCGGCATGACGCTGTCGCTGAGTTCGGCCGGCAGCACGATTTCACCGACGCGCGAACGCACCGAAACCTGCATGCCGTCGGCAATGCCGAGGCGTGCGGCATCGGCCGGGTGCAGCAGCAGCGTGCAGCGATTCGGGCCCTTGATCAGGCGATGCGAGTTGTGCAGCCAGGAGTTGTTGCTGCGCACATGGCGCCGGCCGATGAGGCGGAATTCGTTGCCGGCCGGCACGGCCGGCAGTTGCTCAAGCAGGCGCTGCATGCCGTCGGCGTACAGGGGCGGTGCCAGCGCGACAGCGCCGTCGGACGTGGCCAGCCGCTCGGCCAGCAGCGGCTTGAGCGCACCAAGATCAAGGCCGTGCGGATGCCGGCGCAGCATGTCCAGCGTCAGGCCCTGCGCCTCGCCGCTGAACAGCGCAGTGGAGCGCAAGAGCGCGCGCGCCCCGGGCCAGCGTCCCATCATGCCGTCGAGCAGGCGCTTGGCGCCCTGATAGAGCTTGCCGGCAAACAGGAACTCGCTCAGCAGGTGATCGGCGCGCGAAATCAGCGGCGTGCCGCCATAGGGGCCGGTACGCAGCGCCCAGTCCAGCATGCCTTCCAGCCCGAGCTTTTCGAGATAGGCCTGCAGGCCGCGCCACAGCGTGCGCTCGAAGGGCGTGCGCGCATTCAGGCGCACCACCAGCTCGAGAATGATCTGCCAGTCGTGCAGCGTGCCCGCCGGTGCATTGAGCAGCGGCGGTGACCACTTGGCGACGTTGCGCACCGCCACCGCGTTGAACACGATGTCGTAATGGCCATGCTCCAGCGGCCCGGTGGGCGGCAGGATGACGTGCGCATGGCGCGTGGTTTCGTTGATGTAGATGTCGATGGCGCAATAGAAATCGAGACCGGCGAGCGCCTCGTCGAGCTTGCGGCCGTTCGGCGTCGACAGCACCGGATTGCCGGCGTGGCTGACCAGCGCACGGATCTGGCCGGCACCCGGCGTCAATATTTCATCGGCCAGCGTGGCCACGGGGTATTCGCCGCCAAACTCGGGCAGCTGACGCACGCGCGAGCGGTAGCTGTCGAAAGAGCCGCGCAGGAGCGCCGACGCGCTGGACAGCCCGGCAAGATCAATCGCGGCGAGCGGGAACATGGCGCCGCCTTCGCGGTCCAGGTTGCCGGTGACCACGTTCAGCGCATAGATCAGCCACATGCACAGGCCGCCGTGCTCCTGCACCGAGGTGCCGATGCGGCCGTAGCAGACGGCGCGCTCGGCGGCGGCAAAATCGCGCGCCAGTTGCCGCGTGCGGCTGGCCGCAAGACCGGTGTGCGCGGCCACGGCCTCGGGCGTGAACGGACGCACCAGCGCCTCGAGCCGGTCGGCGCCGCTGACGCGCACGCCCAGGCGCTCCATGCGCGCGAGTCCTTCGCTGAAGATCACGTTGAGCATGGCCGCCAGAAAAAAGGCATCGCTGCCGGGGCGGATGAAGAAATGCTCGTCGACGCTGTCGGCCGTTTCGGTGCGGCGCGGATCGAGCAGCGTGACGCGGCCACCGCGGGTGCGGATGGCCTTGATGCGGCCCATCACGTTGCCCGCGGTCATGATGCTGCCGTTGGAGGCCGCCGGATTGGCACCCAGCATCAGCAGGAAATCGGTGCGGTCGAGGTCGGGCACCGGCAACAGCGCCTGGTGGCCGAACATCTGCAGGCTGGCCAGCATCACCGGCAGCTGGTCGACGCTGGTGGCGCTGTAGCGGTTCTTCGTACGGAGACTGCCGACCAGCGCCGGCAGCATCAGCAGCGCGCCGGTGTTGTGCGCGGTCGGATTGCCGACATACAGGCCGACGGTATCGCGGCCGTGGTCGCGCTGCACGCGGCGCAGGTTGGTCTCGACCAGCGCAAAGGCTTCGTCCCAGGAAATTTCCACCCAGTCGTCACCGACGCGCTTCACCGGCCGGCGCAGGCGGTCCGGGTCTTCCTGCAGGTCTTTCAGCGCCACCGCCTTGGGACAGACGTGGCCGCCGCTGAAGGGGTCGGCCTTGTCGCCGCGGATGGCGCGGATGTCGCCGTCGTGATGCTGGATCTCGATGCCGCACATGGCCTCGCAGAGGTGGCAGGTGCGGTAGTGCAGGCTGGCGTCCATGTCTTGCTCCGTATGAAAAGTCGGCAGTCGGTGCGTCACTGCACCGCTTGCGATGAAACCGTCATATTGGCGAAGGAGACTGCGCAGGCCCAATGTCGGCCC